>DATJXN010000076.1 GCA_035500095.1 Candidatus Binataceae bacterium | reverse complement strand
TTCAAGTACCCGCTGGAGACATGGGACGCGCTGAGCAAGCTCGGCTTGCTCCAGTCGGCGGCCTGCATGATGAGCTACGCCGCCGCGCGCGTGCGGCCCAAGCGCGAAATCCGCAGCTTCGAGGATTGGGTCGTAAACGCCTTTGGGCGGCGGCTGTACGAGACATTTTTCCGCAGCTACACGGAGAAGGTTTGGGGCATCCCGTGCAGCGAGATCAGCGCCGATTGGGCCGCCCAGCGAATCAAGGACCTTTCGATGCGCGTGCTGATTCGCCGCGCGCTCGGCATGGGCCGGCGCAACGGTCCGGTGATAAAAACCCTCATCGACCGCTTCCGCTATCCCGCGCAAGGCCCCGGCGCGATGTGGGAGGAACTGGCGCGGACCGTTCAGAGCCGCGGCGCCGCGCTCAGGATGGGCGAGTCGGCCGTCGCGATTCAACGCGGGCCAGGCGGCGTAGAGTCGATCACCACCTCGGCCGCGGGCGGCAACCGTGTGTACAGCGGCAGCCATTTCATCTCGACCATGCCGATCCGTGAGCTCATTGGCGCACTCGATCCGGCGGCGCCGTCCGAAGTCGCCCACGCTGCCAGCAGCCTCAGATATCGGGATTTCATAACCGTCGCGCTCATCATCGACACCCCCGAACTTTTCCCCGACAACTGGATCTATATCCACGAGCCCGGCGTCGGCGTCGGCCGCATCCAGAACTTCAAGAACTGGAGTCCGGAGATGGTTCCGGACTCGCGCTACACCGTGCTGGGACTGGAGTACTTCTGCTTCGACTCGGATTCGATGTGGAGCGCGGCGGATGCTGACCTGGTGGCGCTGGGTACCCGCGAAATCGCAAAGCTTGGACTCGCCAAAGAGGCGCAGGTCGTGGACGGAACAGTGGTACGCCAGCGTGCCGCCTATCCGGTTTACGACGGCGATTATCGCCGGGCGGTTGACGTGATTCGCGAATTCGTCGAACGCGAGATGCCCAATCTGCAGCTGGTCGGCCGCAACGGGATGCACAAGTACAATAACCAGGACCACGCGATGATGACCGGGCTGATGGCTGCCCGCAACATCATGGGCGCCTCCTACGATCTGTGGCGGGTGAACTCGGACGCTCAGTACCTGGAAGAAGAGAGCGGCGCCGAGCAGGGATCGCGGATGGTCCCCCGCCGAATCGAGTCCGAGTCCGCGTCCGCGCCTGAAGAACACCCGACCGTGGCCTTGGGAGGCGCCTCCGGGCGCTAGCTCGAGTCGCCGGACCTTCCGGCTTCAATCTTTTGAGTCGCGTTCGCCTCCGTCAGACGCGCGAAAAAAAGTGCGGGCCGCCAGCGATCGCTGACGGCCCGCAAGTTTCGAAGCGAACGAAGGGCAAGGCGCCCTTCGCTGGCTCGCCGTATCTCAGGCGTTGCCCACCTGGTTGGAAACCCCATTCATCGAGTTGCTCAAATTTCCCCCGATGAGCTGATAGCCGCCGACCAGCGCAACGACAATGCAGACGAAGATGAGAGCGTATTCCGAATAAGTCTGGCCGCGATAAGACCTGGAGGCCGCCTCGCGAAGCCTAATATACAGGCGTGTCGTCAGTTCCATTGTCCAGCCTCCTTAAGTAATCCCAAAGTGGCTTGGCATAACCACACCACGAAGATACCCGATAGAGCATCAAATTTCATCATCCTTCAAACCGCGTTATTGGGCTCCAAGTATCTCCTTAGCGTGGCTATGATTAGAATTAGCTCTCCTAAAGTATCCTAAACAGTGTCTTTTAGACAAATTTCGGCAAAACTTCCCGATTTTTGTGGGCTTTCGGTTCTTTTGTGCGCTATGAATTGCAAGACCATGGAATTCGGAATCGGAATCGACACGCACGTCAACAAATGGGATCTGATCCGGTATGCCGAGGAACTTGGCTACGACCGCGCATGGATTCCCGATTCGCAGATGATCTGGTCGGACTGCTACGCGACGCTCGCGCTGGCGGCGGTCAACACGCGCCGTATCAAAATCGGGACGGGAGTCGCGATCGCCGGCACACGGATCGCGCCGGTCACCGCGCATTCCATCGCGAGCATCAACCAGTTAGCGCCGGGGCGCACCTTCCTGGGGATCGGCACGGGACACACGGCGATGCGAGTGATGGGGCAAAGCCCGATGCCGGTCGCCGAGTTTCGCGAGTACCTGAGGGTCCTTCGCGCGCTACTCCATGGCGAGGCTGTCGATTACACCCTCAACAGGCGTACGCGTGAGATAAAGTTCCTTCATCGCGACCGCCGCTTCATCAATCTCGACGATCCGATTCTGATTTACGTAGCCGCAAACGGGCCGCGCGTATGCGAGGCTGCGGGTGAATTCGGCGATGGCTGGGTAACTGCAGGCGGAATCAATGCGCGGGTCGGCGGACGGCTGGCGCGAATTCGCGCAGGCGCCGAGCGTGCGGGACGCCGGCTTGGGCAGGATTTCCATACCGCCGCGCTCACGAGCGCGTGCGTGCTGCGCGCGGGCGAGCCCGTGACCTCGGAGCGCGTGATCAATCAGACCGGGGCGCAGGTGACGAGCGCGCTGCACTTCGCCTACGAGAACTGGAAAGCGCGCGGCCAGGCAGACGAAGCGATTCCGCCTTTCTTCCGCAACGTGTGGGACGACTATCTGCGGCGCGTCGGCTCCTACAGCCTGCCCGAGCGCGCGCGCTTTCGCCAGATCCACGAGGGCCACGGCACCTTCATGCAGCCCGAGGAGCGGCGATTCGTCAGCGCCGAGGCGGTTCACGGCACGTGTCTGGTGGGCGAGCCGGACGAGATGATCGCGCAACTGCGCGCGATGGAAGCCGCCGGCATCAAAGAGACGGTGATCGAGCCGCCGGCGGATTTTCAGCGCGAGGTCTTTCGCGATTTCGCCGAGATGGTGATGCCAGCGTTCCGCTAGACGCAGCGCCGGGCGTCTCAGTTAAACTCGGGCGGCGGCAGCGCGCCGCGCGCGCTCTGGTAGGCGTCGCCCACGCGCAGCACGGAAGGCTCGTCGAACGGCCGCCCGACGATTTGCATCGCGAGCGGCGCGCGGTCCGCGCCAATCCCGGTCGGAATAGCCAGCGCCGGCTGCCCGGTAAGGTTGAACGGTGCCGTATGACGGATGAGTTGCGCCAGGCCGAGTTTGCCTTCGCGCGCTTCCGCGATCTTGAGCGGCGCCGCCATGCAGGCCGGCGTGGCCAGCACGTCGCGGCCCTCAAGCGCGCGCATCGTCTCGGCCATCAGCTGCGCGCGCGCGCGTTGGGAGCGGATATAGGCCGTTGCCGGGAGCGCCATCGCGGCCTCCAGCATCCGGCGCACGCCGCGGCCGTAGTCCCGCGAACGCTCGATGAACCATCGCTCGTGATACTCGAGCCCCTCGGCGTACATGATGTTCATCGCCAGCGTGGGCGCCGCGTCGATCGACGGGATCGAAACTTCATCGACGATCGCACCGAGGTCGCGAAGCGTGCGCATCGCGGCGCCGAACGACTCCCCGACCTGTGCGGTGACGTCGCGGTTAAGCTCGCTGATGACTCCAATGCGCACGCCCTTAAGGCCGCGTCCGAGCGCCGCCGAGTAGTCTGGTACCGGCTCTCGGCTCGAGGTCGCGTCGTTGGGGTCGTAGCCCGCGATCACCTGGAGCATCGCCGCAGCGTCGCGCACGCTACGGGTGATCGGACCGACGTGGTCGAGCGTGTCCGCGAGGGGCAGGACGCCGTAGCGGCTGACCCTGCTCCAGGTCTGCTTAAGGCCGACGCATCCGCAAAACGCCGCCGGGATGCGGATCGAGCCGCCGGTATCGCTGCCGAGCGTGGCGGCGGCGCTGCGCGCGACGATCGCGGCGCCGGAGCCGGAACTGGAACCGCCCGGGATGCGCTCGGCGTCGTAAGGATTGAGCGTGGTGCCCCATGCCGTCCTGGCGGTACCGCCGCAGGCGAACTCGTGCATGTTGAGTTTGCCGAGCAGGATCGCCCCCGCGGCCTGAAGACGGGTCCATACGGTGGCGTCGTGGTCGGGAACGTAGTCGGCGAGCACCTTGGAGCCGCTGGTGGTCAGGATGCCCCTGGTGCAGCAGAGGTCCTTGAGCGCGACCGGCACGCCGTGAAAAACGCCGCGCCAGTTGCCGGCGGCGATTTCGCGCTCGGCCGCAATCGCGGAGGCGCGCGCGAGTTCCGCGGTGACCGTAATGTAAGCGCACAGGCGCTTTTCGGTCGCTGCGATCCGGTCGAGGTAGGCGTCGGTGACCTCGACCGGTGAAAGTTCGCGCGCGCGCAGTTTCGCCGAGAGTCCTACCGCGTCGAGATCGAGAATTTCGTCAGCTTTGCCCATCGAGGTTGCTCCGCTGCGCCCGAATTGGTTATGCGATCACTCCCTGCTCGCGGAGCGGCGCGAGCTCGGCGGCGGCGACGCCCGCTTCGGCAAGGACTTCGTCGGTATGTTCGCCGAGCAGCGGCGCGAAACGGGCAAGCCCGGCCGGCGTGCGCTCGAAACGCGCCGCCGGACGCGGCTGGCGCATCGCGCCCGCGTGCGGATGCTCGGATTCGACGATCAGCTGATTGGCCACGACCTGCGCGTTGCGCATCATCTCCTCGCGGCTCAGCACCGGCGCGCAGGGCACCTGGTTGGCGCGCAGGCGCTCGAGCCACTCGGCGGAGCTTTTCGTCTTCAGCACTTCGGCGGTCAGCTCCAGGCGCGCGTCGGCGTTGCGGATCCGGTCCACCGGCGTTCTGAAGCGCTCGTCCTTCAGCCATTGCGGGCGCTCGATCGCGCGGCACAGACCCTGCCACTCGGAGTCGGTGTTGGCGGCCGCGGTGACGAAGCCGTCGGTGGTCTCGAAGATAAGCTCGCGCGCGCGGGCCGCGCGGAGGCTCGAACGATTGTTCCCGACGAAGGTGTACGCGGCCATCCCTTCGGGCCACAGGAACGCGATCACCGCGTCGAGCATCGCCAGCCGCACGTGCTGTCCTTCGCCTGTGCGCTGGCGCGCGAAGAGCGCCGCGGTCATCGCCTGCGCCGCGGTCAGGGCCGTGACCTTGTCGGGAATGATCAGCCGGATCATGTGCGGGCGGCCGGTTTCGACGTCGGCTTGGATCGCGGCGAGCCCGGAGAGCGCCTGGATTACCGGATCGTAAACCCGCTGGTCGGCGTACGGGCCGCTTTCGCCGAAGCCGCTGATTGAAACATAGATGAGGTCCGGCTTGACCGCGCGCAGCGCCGTCTCGCCGACGCCCATCCGCTCGGCCACGCCCGGGCGGTAGTTCTGCACGAACAGGTCGGCGCCCGCTACCATCCGCTTGAGCAGCGCGAGGCCGCGCGGATCGCGCAGGTTGAGCGCGATCGAGCGTTTGTTGCGGTTGATCATGGCGAAGCCCGGCCCGACGCCGCGCTTCGTCCCGCCCATCGCGCGCGTGAAATCGCCGATTCCCGGCGGCTCGACCTTGATCACGTCGGCACCCTGGTCGCCGAGGATCATCGTCGCCATCGGCCCGGAAAGATTCTGCGTGAGGTCGACGACGCGGACGCCGCTTAGCGGTCCCGATGGCGATTTGGCCGGAGACTCTGGCATTGGATTGCGCCTCGATACGGCCGCGCGCGCGGCGCGGAATCGCCGGAGGCCTCAGCGGAAGGCCGGTATCACCTCTTTGGCGATCGTTTCCATGTTGCGTTCGATATCGTCGTGGCGGCAGGCCCAGCTGAACATCACGTGGCGCGCGCCGGCGTCGACGTATTCGCGCAAGCGCTTGCGGCAATCCTCGGGGCTGCCGTAGAGCACGTAGCGCCCGGCGATCTTGGAGAAGTCCTGCGCGTAATTCTTGCCGAGCGAACGCGCCGCGACCTCTTCGGCCTCCTTGCGATCCGGATAGACCGCGGCGAAGATGAACAGTCCCGGACGAAAGCCGCTCATGTCGCGTCCGGCCTCGCGACCGAACGCGTCGATTTTCGCAACACTCTCGCGCAGCATCTCGGGCGTGTACATATACGGCAGCCAGCCGTCGGCGTACTTCGCCGCGCGGCGCATCGCAGGCTCCTTGCGCCCGGCGACCCAGATCGGAGGGCGCGGCTTCTGCACCGGCGCCGGCTCGAGCGTGACGCCGGAGAATCGCGTGTAGCGGCCCTCGAAGCTGACGTTCTTTTCCGTCCAGAGCTTATTGATCACTTCGAGCGCCTCGTTGGAGCGCGATGCGCGCTGCTTGACCGGCACGCCGATCGCTTCGAACTCCTTGGGGAACTCGCCGCCGATTCCGACGCCAAGGTGGTAGCGTCCGCCCGAAGCGACGTCGAGCACCGAGGCCTGCTTGGCCAGCATCACCGGGTTATACAGCGGCAGCAGCACGATCGAGCTCATCAGCTTGAGCTTCTCGGTCGCTCCGGCGGCTACCGAGAGCGCGATGAGCGAGTTCGAGACCGGTCCGTGGAACATCACGTGTTCGCCACAGGTCAGATAGTCGTAGCCGAGTTGCTCGGCGCGGCGGGCGAACTCAGCCACTCCCTTGACCGAGGTCAGCGCCACGCCGAATTCGATCGATGCCACCGTTTACCTCCCGTGTGTGCGCAATTGGTCGTGAAGTCTTCCCGGCCGTTGCGATTGCTATCGCCCGCGGCGGATCAGTTTCTGTGTAGCACACCTCGGCACGCGATCTCCAAAACACGGGTCGGGGTTGGCGGCCGCGTCAATCGGGGTGGAGCAGGCCCGAGAGTCCCGCCGCGAGCAGCGGCGTGATTATCCATCCGGCGAGAATATGTACCCACAGGTACCATCGCAGCAGCGTGCCCGAGAGCGCGCGCATCCGCCCGCCCGTTCCGTGCCGCGGATTGGGCCGCCAGTAGGTGCCCTGATGCAAGTCGACGACCGGCAGGAAATTCTCCAGCGAGTAAACGACGGCATTGAACGGCGGATAGTGCCGCGGCGGCTCGCCGGTCTTCACGAACGAATCGTAAGCGTCGGGCTCGGTCGGCGTGATTGCGCGCTCGCGGTAGCCGATTCCGAACAGCAGCGAGCCCAGAGCGACGAAGCTCAGGATCCACCAAAGCGCGCGCATCGGGCGGTAGCCGTATCCGATCGTGACGCCGAGCACGCGGCTCCACAGCCGCTCGCCCCATCCGAGACCGCCCCGTTCGCGGCGCGCGTCCTCCTTGGCCATCAGCACGTCGACGGCGCCGATCTCAGAGCCGCGCTCGCGCATCACCTTCGCGAGTTGGCCGTACGGTTGCGGCCGATAGCCTGGCGACTGGCGCGCAAGCCATCGCAGCCGGCTCGCCGCGTCGATCGGCCCGCCGCTGATATCGCCGTACACGAAGTCGTCGACAAAGAGATTGCCCGGCGCGGGCCAGCTTGCGGCGTCGTCCCAGAGCGCTGCGGCGCGCGCGCTGGTCAGGTTGAGTTCCGTGCCGGGCGTGCGAGCGATGCTGTCCCAGTAAAACGTTGCGCCGATCGTGGCGCGGTCCGCGTTGAGTCCGTTGACGCCGGCGCCGACGAAATGCGCGTCCTTGAAGCTGAGGCCGCGGCCGATTTGCGCGAGCGTCAGGTCGACCACGCCGTTGCTGGTGAAGCCGTTGTTGAACGACGCGTCGCCCTTGATGTCCGCCTCCACAATCGAGAGCGGATCGGGGCCGCCGACGAAGCGTCCCGCGCTGCAATCGAGGCTGCCGCCGATTTCCGCGCGAAAGAGACTGACCGGCCCGTAGTCGCCGCCGACCAGCTGCACGTCGCCCCCAATCGCGATACGGTCGGCGGAGACGGGACCGTACTTGCCGCCGGTCAACTGGAGGTCGGTCGCGAGCGTCGCGCGATCGCCGGTGACGGGACCAACCTCGTCGCGCGAGAGATCCAGGCCCTGCAGATGCGCGAAGGAGAAGTCGATCCCCCCGGGAATGGACGAGTTGATGATCGTGAGCGGCGTCGTGACCGTCAGGTAAGAAAGGTCGAGCTGTCCTGCAATCGCCGCACCGCCGATTCCGAGGCCGCTTGGATGAACGTACGGCCGCGCCTGCGGGTCGGCGGCAAGCCATCGGATGAGTTCCGCGCGGATCGTCCGTTCAGGCGGCCATTCGGAGGCTTTCGACGGATCGTTGGCCGCGCTGCTCGCATCGTTGTTCGGCCCGGCCCATATCAGGGCGCGCTGCGGCGCGGCGTGCACGAGCTTCAGTTCGGCGTCGTCGAGGTCGCCGAAGTTCGCGCGCGCAAGCTGTTCGAGCGCCGCGGCGGATTGCAGGATTTCGCGCTCCGCAACCGCTGGCTCAGCGCCAGGACTGGGACCGATATTTGTCTCGGTGACGGGTGGGGCGGTCTGCTCCGCGCGGGCGCATCGGGCGCCGACCGCCAAGCCGCCGGCGAGGATCGCGGTAAGGACGGCTGCGCGAATCGCCGGACACGTCCTTGCGACGATCCTGACGGCGAGCCTCGCTCGCAGCGCCATGCATGCGCGGCCGGGCGCAACCCGCGGATTGGTTTGACCGCTTGAGCGCGCGGACAGTACTGGTCGGGCGTTCACGATTGCGCATCATTCGACCAGAGTCCGGAGGGTAAAGGCAATGCGCGATCCCGACGGAACAATTCTCTATTCTACCGGCGACTGGGCTGGCTCGGAGGGAAGGAAAATGACGAGGCGGGCGCGTGGGTTGCACGCGCCCGCCCGGGTCATGTCGCAAAACGATTGCTTTACTTGTGGCCGCCGGTCACCAATCCGGTCGAGGGATCGAGCAATACCTGATGGCGATGACCCGGGTTCACCTTCTGCGAGAAGTCAAACATATTCTCGAGTGATCCCGAAATCGCGTCGAACGAACCGCCGCCGATACGCTGGCCGCCCAGGAAGTTGTCCTCGATGAAATGAATGATCGAGCTTTGGTCGGTCAAGGTGTGGTCGACGAAATTCGTCTTGGCGTAAGGCGAGATCACCAGCATCGGGATTCGCGGACCGTAGCCGCAGCGGCCCTCGATGTTGTTGAGCGGCGTGCCGTTCCCGCACTTGCCGAGACCATTTAGCTGATCGCTGTTCTGCCGGTTCGAGGTTGGGGTAAAAGCAGTCTGCGTCCAGGCCGAAGGGTTCACGATCGGGCCCATCTGATGGTCGTACCAGCCGTCGGAGTCATCCCAGGTGATTATCACCGCCGTGCTGCTCCAGAAATCCGAGCTCTCCACCGCATTGATGACATCAACCACGAATTCCTGCTCCAGCAGCGGATCGGAGTAGCCCGCATGGCCGTCCATGTTGGCGGGCGCCTTGAGAAAGCTGACCGCCGGCAGATTGCCCGCATTGAGCGCCGCGAAAAAGTCGTTGGTGTCATAGTTGTGGTTGGCGGCGTCGGTCGTTCCCGGACCGGTCGAGCTGAACATGCCGTACTCGCTTGGCGCAACGGTAGGCCGGGCGTGAGTTGGGTTCGCCGTGCTCGACCAATAATTGAAGAAGGCATGGTGCGGAATGTAGTCGGCGGTAAAGTTATTATCGCCCGGCTGCGGGGGGAAATTCGTGATGTCGTTGGCCGCGGTTGCCGGACTGGATCGTTTGCATCCCGTCGTCCCATTCGGATTCGTGATGGTCAGGTCGAAGCCGCCCATGAACGAACCCCAGCTTAACCCCTGCGCGCTCAACAGGTTGCCGATATTCTGTCCGCCCATCTGAATGGTCGGCGAGCCCGAGCAAACGTCGCCGGCGGGATCCAGATCGCCGGTGAGCGTGCCGGTCAGGCCGACGGGGTTCGCGATTTTGGCGGAGGCCGCGCTGACGGTCGCCGGGTAAGTGGTGCCCGCGACCAGGTTCAACACGCCGGGCGTCGACGGGCCGAAGGTCGTCCCGTAGAAATTGTCGTTGAGCGCGTAATTCTGCGCGTAGTTCCACATCGCGGTGACGGTGTTACCGTCAAAGTAGCCTTCGACGATCGCATTGCCCATTCCGTACGAATATTGGTCGAGACAAAAGGCGCTTTCCCCTACGCCGACGCTGGCCGGGAACAGATCCATCACTCCTCCATCGAAGGCCAGCTGCTCGTCGCCATAATTGTGATCCTGGTCGCAAGTCGAGGCCTGGGAGCGATCGAGAAGAAACGGATTGATTTGGGGGACGTTGGTCGAATTGTTCTTGTTGGGATTGTTGGTCAGCAACGCGCCGGTCAGTCCGTTAACCGTGGGGGTTCCGGGTTGCGCGAAAAACTGAGGCTCGCCCGCCGGGTTGGCCGCGTTGGGATAGCTGGCGAAGTAATGATCGAAGGACACATTTTCCTGAAAGATCACCACGACGTGCTGGATGGGAGTCGCAGCCGTGCCCGCCGCCGCGGCTCCCGCGCAGAGCGCACCTATCGCGAGCACGCAGAGGCTGCGCGCGAGCAGTTTAGTCCCTCGCATAGTGAGTTTCTCCTCCCTGGAGTTTGGTTAGCGCGCGAATCGACACGACCCGCGCTGACGCGCCAATCTAGCCATCCGGTTTGAACGGATGATGAACACCGTCTTTCGGAAGGAGCAAAAATGTGTGATCGGCGGGTTTCGATTCGAAGACCGCGATGAGCGCGGGTCGTGCAAAAAGCAATCGTTTCGCCGGGGCGGGGGCTGCCGTGAGTCGACCTGCCTTCCAGGGATACCGGGATGAGGCCGCCCCAGCGCGGTGCGCGTCGGCGCGCGAGGCGTGCAGCCGCGGGCGTGCCGCTAGCGCGGCGCCGCTGCGGACCGCGCGCGGGGGCCGGCCGCGCAGCCCGCGCACTTGCCGGCCTCGGCCATTGCGCACAGCCGCTCGCCGATAAGCTCGCCGGCTACGCGATGGCCCTCCACGTTCCAGTGGCCAAACCCGATCTTGCTGTTCGCGAAACCATGGAGGAAGGCATGATGAGCCGCGGCGTACTGGTACAGCGGCTCGGCGAGGGTCAGGACCTCGAAGCCGTCGCGCTCGCCGAGCGCGGCGATTCGGCGGTCCGGATAGAAGAGGTCGCTTACGCCGATGTGCTTCATGAAATTGTCGCGCACGCTGGCGTCGGGCCATACCTGGATGCTGGTATCGAGCGTCACAGTCAGGAACGCCGCGCCGTGGCCGGCGACCTCGCGATGCATTTCAGCGATCATATCGTCGGTGAGCTGCCATGCGTCGCGCCATACCTGCTGGGTCGGCGGCTTGTAGATGTCGTAATTGATCGCGCGTTCGACCGGCAGGTCGGCCGTCGGTTGCTGATTGCGGCTGGTCAGGATCGTCCAGGCTCCGCCGAGCAGAGAGAACAAACCCGATTTCCGGTAGTCGAAGCGCGCCATGCACCACAGCCGAAACGAATTCGAGCTCTCAAAGGGCCCCGCCGGTACGAGATTGCCGTCGCCCTCGAGATAAAAGGGGCGGCACAAGTTGGGCTCGAGCGAGACCGAGTTGTTGCGCACGTCGTTGCCGAGGAAAATCGCGAGCACCACGATATCGGGCTGGTAGGCCCACACTTTGTCGCGCAGCGTCACCAGTTCCTGCGTGGTGCCGTAGCCGTCAACGCCGAAGTTGAGCGCCTCGACGCGCCGTCCCTTGAACAACGGGCATTGCGCGAGCCGGTGCGCCGCGACCGAGGCGAACGTATCTTCATACGGCACCTGCATGGCCTCGGTGTAAGAGTCGCCGATCACCGCGATACGGACCGTGCCGGGCGGTTTGGGAATCGCGAACTCGGGTCCGCGAAAGCCTGCGCCGTTGATCTCGACATAGGCGGCGCCTTCACGGCGGTAGTAGCCCGCCGTATGCGGCCGCAGGCCCCACCCGCGCGCTGCGTCGTAGCAGTAAAAGTAGGGAAAGAAATGGTTGGCGATACGCACGCCGACCTCGGCGAGCGCGGCGGCGCAGATGACGCCGAAGAGGATCAGCGCCGCCGTGCCCATCGCTTTATGAATCATCGGTATAATCTCGGGCGTCGTCTCGGATGTAGTTCTTTGGGCGCAGTCTCGCGACAACCTGAAAAGATGAAGCAGTGAAGAAATGAATCGTGCGTTCGAGCAGTCTCGTTGACGAGAATCGCTCTGTAAACATAACGTAGGCGCGAGACCGATGGGAGTGGGCGAAGCGCGCCGCTCGAAGAAAGCTGCCGGCACGGAATCCGCAAAGCGCAATTTCCAGGCGAAACCTGCGAAATTGGCGAAATTAGCGAAATTAGCGAAATTAGCGAAATTAGGATGACCTCCAAACCGACAGGCCCGCGCGCCTATCTCGAAATTCCCGACGAACTCAATATCGCGAGCTACGTCGTCGATCGCCACGTCGAGGAAGGCCGCGGCGCGCGCGTCGCCGCCTGGGCCGAGGGCCGCACCTACAGCTTCGCCGACCTGCGCGTGCTCACCAATCGCTTCGCAAATGCGCTGTCGGCGCTCGGCGTCGGCCCGGGCGATCACGTGATGCTGCGGCTCGGCACCAGTCTCCAGACGCTAATCGCGATACTCGGCACGATCAAAACCGGCGCGATTCCCGCGCCGACCAGTTTCCTGTTCCGCGACCACGAGGTCGAGAAAATTCTGCTCAACAGCGACGCGGTGGCCGCCGTCTCGACGCCCGAGATGGTCGGCCCGATCGAGGCGGTGAGCGCGCGCACGCCGATGCTCCGTCACGTGATACTCGCAGGCACGGATGCGGCCGCGGAAGCGGCGATGGTTGACGGCAAACGCGCGCTTTCGTGGGAGCGCCTGATGGCCGGCGCGTCGGATGACTTCGCGCCTGTGCGGACCCATCGCGACCAGCCGGCGTTCATTATCTATACCTCCGGCACCACCGGCGATCCAAAGGGCGTTCAGCAGGCCCATCGATGGCTGATCGGCGCGGGCGATCCGTACAACCGCGAGATGGTGCGGATGAGCGCGGACGACGTCTGCTATCAGCCGCAGGACTGGTCGTTCATGTATCCGCTCGGCGCCGGATGCCTGTATCCGCTGATGGAAGGGGCGGCGATCGTGGTGCCGCATGGCCGTTTTACGCCCGAGACCGCTTTCGAAGCCATCGAGCGCCATCGCGTGACCATCTTCGCCGCGGTGCCGACGATCTACCGGATGATGCTCGCGCTGCCCGACACGGAGGGGCGCTACCGGCTCGGTTCGCTGCGCGCCTGCGTCAGCGCCGGCGAGGCGCTGCCCGCCGACACCTTTAATGAATTCCGCCGCCGCTTCGGCGTGACGATCTACGACGGCATCGGACAGACCGAGACGCACATTTTCATCAGCAACCGGATCGGAATGGAAATTCGGCCGGGCTCGATGGGCAAGCCGCTCCGCGGCTACGAGGCTGCGATTCTTGACGACCAGGGAGGCGAGCGCAAGCGCGGCGAGCCGGGCCATCTTGTGCTCCGCAACGACCACCCCGGGCTCACCATCGGCTATCGCAAGGGGGCGGCGCGATGGGCCCCGGTGAATCGCGGCGGATGGTACTACACGCAGGACATCGCGTACGTCGACGCCGACGGTTACTTCTGGTACGTCTCGCGCGCCGACGATTTGATCAAGAGCCGCGCGTACCTGGTTTCGCCCAAGGAAGTCGAGTCCGCACTGCTCGAGCATCCGGCGGTGCTGGAGGCAGCCGTGGTGGGGATTCCCGACGCGCAGATCGGCGCGACCATCAAAGGTTTCCTCGCGCTGCGTGCCGGATACGCGCCGTCAGAGGCGCTGGCCGAGGAGATTCGCAATCACGTGCGCGCCGTGATCGCGCCCTACAAGGTGCCGCAGCGAATCGAATTCATGGCGGAGCTGCCCAAGACCGCCAACGGCAAGATCCTGCGCCGCGCGCTGCGCGACCGCGGCTAACCCGCGGCGCGGTGCGCGCCGTCAGGTCAGAATCACGTACTCGAAATCGAGCGGCTGGCCGTTGATACCCTTGGCGGGCGGCGCGATCCATCCAGCGACTTTGCCCGGCTCATACACCGGCCGCATCAGTTCCGCGTTGCGCGCGCGGTCCTCTTCAGTGGGCAGCCATTCGCCGCGGCGCGCCGCGTACTCTTCGGCCGCCAGCACATTCCCCTTTGGATCGCAGTTCCGCCCTGCGTACAGGCCGACCTTGCGATTGAAGCCGACGTGCGGCAGCGCGAGGCGCTCTTCGAGGCCGCGCGCGGCAAGTTCGCGGTTCCATCGCGCGAGCCCGCGCTCGCAGTCCTGTGCGTAGGCGTCGCGCAGGACCGCGTTCATCGCGCGGCGCAGCGGAATCCGCTCGACCGCGCCGCCGGGCAGGCGCATCTCGTATTCGCCCTCGAGCGCGCGATGCTCCCGGTAAGCATTGGCCGTGTGCTCGCGGTAGCGCCCCTTGATCCCGGTCGCGAAGTAGGTCGCCGCGTTGCTCGAATCCTCGGCGCCGAAGAGATCGAGGCTCTCCGAGTACCAGAGGTTGATGTACTTCTGAATCACCGAGAGCTCGATGCCGCCGAGCGCATGGATGTCGGCGCGGCCCGACTGTTTCATCAAATCCGCCGTGCGCTGCACGACGCGCTGCACCCCTGTTTCGCCGACGAACATGTGATGCGCTTCTTCGGTCAGCATGAAGCGCGTGGTGCGCGAGAGCGGGTCGAAGCCGCTCTCGGAGAGCGATTCGAGCTGGTACTTGCCGTCGCGATCGGTGAACATCGCAAAACAATAGAAATCCAGCCAGTCGCGGATCGGCGCGTTGAACGCGGTCAGGATGCGCGGATGGTCGCGATGGCCGCTGCGGCGCGTGAGCAACTCCTCGGCCTCCTCGCGGCCGTCGCGCCCGAAGAAGCGATGCAGCAGATAGACCATCGCCCACAGATGGCGCGCCTCCTCGACGTTGACCTGGAAGAGGTTGCGCAGATCATAGAGCGAGGGCGCGGTCTGGCCGAGATGGCGCTGCTGCTCGACCGAGGCCGGCTCGGTATCGCCCTGGGTCACAATGATGCGGCGCAGCTCCTTGCGAAACTCGCCCGGCACCAGCTGCCACGGGTCGGCGTCCGGGTCGTCGCCGAAGCCGATCTTGCGGTTCTCGGGCGGGGCCAGGAAGATGCCCCATCGGTACTCCGGCATTTTCACGTACGTGTAGTTGGCCCATCCGTCGGCCGACGCGTTGATCGCGGTGCGCAGGTAAACCGTGGAAGTGTCGAAGCCCTCGGGGCCGACTTCGTTCCACCACTGCAGGAAGCGCGGATGCCACGTCGCGAGCGCGCGGCGCAGCTGCTGGTCGTGATCGAGGTCAACGTTGTTGGGGATTTCGCCGATCATCGCAAATAAAGCTCCGGCGCGCCACGCGAGCGGCGCGCGTTGGGTTCAGGTGCGCCGGTAATCGAACTGCGGGCTTTGTGGCTGGCCGTAAAGCTTGAGCGCGCCATGCTCGCCGGTCGCGTTGGGGCGCTGAAAGATCCAGTTCTGCCAGGCAGAGAGCCGTCCGAAAATCCGCGTCTCCATCGTCTCCGGTCCGGCGAACCGGATGCTTGCCTCCATGCCGGTGAGTGCATCGGGCGAGAGCGAAAGCCGTTCGCTTACCGCGAGGCGCAGCTCCTCCTCCCAATCCAGCTCGTCGGGCGCGGCGGTCACGAGTCCGACCTCCGGGGCCGCCTCGGCGTCGAAGGTTCCTCCGGCGGCGAGCGCCGCAGCGCGCGCGGGGTCGGCGATGAAACGCGTGGCAAGGCGGCTCAGGCCGTTGTGCATCGCAAGCGCGCCCGCGTTCAGCGCCCCGGTCGCGATCCGCGCGCCGGCGCTGGACTTCATGTAGATACGGTCGGCGGCGAGCGCGAGCTCGAAGATCGAACCAGCGAAGCATGAGCCCGGCTCGACGATCGCGAAAAAGCTTTTGGCGGTCAGATCGAGCCGCTTCAGCGCGCGTTTCATCAGAAGCAGCGTTTCGTTGATGAACCAGTCGCCACGATGCTCCCATAGCGCGCGGTCCATTTCGGCCACCCGCCCGAGGTCGCCCGCGGATTTGATCAGCACGAGCCCGATTTCCGGATAGTTGAAGCGCAGGCGCAGCAACGCGTCGTCGATTTCACGAAAAAGCCGAAGCGGATAGAACTCCGCGCCGGGCGCGGTCGCCTCGGGCGGAATCGCGGGCACGCTTTCGGGCCCTTGGATAAGCAGTTCGGCCAGGCGCTCGGCTGGATTGAGGCGCAGCGTGAGATGCCGATAGCGGATTTCGTTCCCGCCCTCGGCGGGCGCGAGTGCGTCCAGCGTGACACCCGCGCGTCCAGCACGCTCCGGATCGATCAGCGCCGCGACGCGCTCCGCCACCGCCTCGTTGAAGCGCGAGCGCGGCGCGACCGCGTCAACCAGACCCCATTTGACCGCGCGCTCGCCCCGCACTCCCTCGGCCAGCGTGGCGAAGACGTCGGCGAGGTCGCGGCGCACCTTGCGCTTGTCGACGAGCCGGGTGAGGCCGCCGGTCCCCGGCAGAACGCCGAGAAACGCGATCTCGGGCAGGCTCACTGCCGAGCGCCGGTCGTCCACCAGGATTATCTCCTCGCAAGCGAGTGCCAGTTCGTAGCCGCCGCCGCTGCAAGTGCCGTTGAGCGCGGCCACGTAATGCTGCCCGCTGTTGGCGGCCGCGTCCTCAATCGCGAGGCGGGTCTCGTTGGTGAACTTGCAGAAGTTGACCTTGAAGCCGTGATCGGCGTGGGCAAGCATGAAGATGTTGGCGCCCGCGCAAAACATCCCCTCAAGGGCGCTGTCGATCGTGACCACGCTCACGCCCGGATGCTCGAAGCGCAGGCGCGTCACGGCGTCGGCAAGCTCGATATCCACGCCGAGGTCGTACGAGTTGAGCTTGAGCGCGTAGCCCGGAAAAAGGCCGCCGGACTCATCGACCTTCATCGTGAGCCGCGCGTGCTCGCGCGCGGTCTCGAGTTTCCAATGCCGGTAGCGGTCCGGATGGGTTTCGAAATTTATCGATTTCATCGCTGCCGTGTTCATCATTACCGTGCTGCCGGTCGCGGCTCCGATCGCACGTCGCTAGCCCTTTCGCGGGCGAATCCATGGCCCCCGTCACCTGCAATATAATTCATGCGGCCGCACTTAAGTCAAGGCTCATTTTGCACGCTTAAGCGTCCCGGAGGAGGCCGCGGCATTTCGCCGCTCGCGCGCTCCGGGTTCGCGCGCCTTGCGCACCAGCGCAGCCAGTTCGCGCAGCGATTGGGCCGGGGTCTTGCCGCCGGTATCGAGCCGGACGTCGGCCTTGGAGTAGAGCGCCTCGCGCTGCGCGAGGATGCGCCGCATGTCGGCCAGCGCCTCTTTCGCGCTGACGCCGTGGCTGACCCGGTAATCGCCCTGGCGCAGTACGCGTTCCCAGTAATCGTTGGGCGAGGCTTGCAGCCAGACCGTGTAACACGCCTCCAGCAGGCGTTCGAAGGTGGCGAGTTCGGAAACCAGACCGCCGCCGGTCGCGATCACCACCCGCGAGCGTGTGAGCACGACGCGCTCGAGCGCGCGCCGTTCGTAGCGGCGATACGCGGCCTGGCCCCACAGATCGAAAATCTCGTTCACGCCGACCGCGGCTTCGCGCTCGATTTCGCGGCTCAGCTCAACGAATTCCCAGCCCAGACGCTCCGCGAGCAGCGCGCCGAGCGTGCTCTTGCCGGCGCCGCGGAGTCCGATGAGCGCGATGCGCTGCGCCCGTCGCGCGTCGCCGCCAAATCGCTTGGCGAGGATCGCAGCCGCTTCCGTCAGTTCGGCCGGTTTGAGGCGGCGCAGCCGTTCGGCGACCAGCGCATACTCGACCGGCGGCAGATCTTCGCTCACCAGGTCGGCGAGCGGAACGTCGATCGCCGCGGCCACGCGGCGGAGCAGCACGATCGAGAAGTTGCCGCGTCCGCTTTCGAGCTCCGCCAGGTAGCGCTCCGACACGCCGCAGTCATGCGCTAGCATCCGGCGCGTCATCCCGTGCCGCGCCCGCGCGTCGCGGACGCGCTCACCGAGGAGCCGCAAGTAGGCGAGGGGAACGTCGGTCTCCAGCGGGGACGAATCGGCCGGAGCGCCCGAAGATTGGTTCGGTGAGGATTGGTCCGGTGAGGATTGTCCCGGTGAAGACCGGCCTGATTTGGCGCGAAGGGCGGCTTGAGCGTCAGGATGCATTATACTGCATCACGCTACCTCGAATCCGCCGCGCGGGCAACCATCCGCGGCGCGCCAAGGGCGGAAATCAGATGTGGTAGAAGTCGCGCGCGTTGGTCTCGAGAATCTTGTCGATCGACGCCGCGGGCAGCGAGGCCAGACGGCTCCGCGCTTTTTCCACCGGCCGCACGAAACCCTCGGCGTGCGGATAGTCCGAGCCGATGAAGAAGCGATCGTCGCCGGCGAACTGCACGATGTACGGAAACATCCGCTCCTCCGGATCGGCGCTGACCCAGATGTTGCGATGGAAGTATTCCTCGGCCGGGCGTTTCATCTGCGAAGTGTGGCCCATGTACGAGTAGCGATAATCCAGCCGCTCGATCCATTCGCCCACCCATCCGACCATCGCTTCGACTGTGGCCACGCGCAGCTTGGGGAAGCGCTCGAACACGCCGTCCACCACCATCGTGGTCAGCGCCATCCGCGGATCCTGGATGATGCTCATCGTGAAGTACATCAGGCCCGGCTTGGGATCCTTGTACCAGGCGCTGCCGGTGTAGTTGCGATGCGAGACCAGGTGGATGCCGACCGCGAGGTCGAGCGCTTCGGCCGCCGCCCACACCGGGTCGAACTCCGGATGACCGAAGCTGTGCCCGCGCACCGGCGCCGAAGAGACGAAGATCGACCGTGCGCCGAGTTTCGCCACGCGTTCCATCTCGCGCACGGCGAGCGCGTAATCGCGAATCGAGATGTGAGCGGCGGGGAACAGCCGGTCCTTGTGCGGCGCGGCCAGCTCGAAGGCCCATGTGTTGTAGGCGCGGCAGAGCGCGTCGGCGAGCGCCGGATCGTCGACCTCGCCCTCCCATACGATGCCGAGACTCGGGTAGAGCACCTGTTTGTCGAAGCCTTCTTCGTCGAGGAAGCGCACGCGCGCGTCCATGTCCTGCCATTGCTGGCTGTAGCCGAGGTAACGGTCGAAGTTGCCGATATCGAGGCCCTGCTCCTTCTCGCCGTATCCGACCAGGATGCCCATGATCTGGTCGACATCGCGGAGCTTGAGCGGTTTGCCGTCGGCGAGCATCTCGGCCTTGCCGGTCTCGGGATTGCGGATCAGCTTCACCGTGCGCTCGCGAAATGCCGGGTCGATATAACGCTCGAACAGATCCATCGGTTCCATGAAGTGACTGTCGCCGTCGATCGCCTTCATCACAGCTCGCCTCCGCGCGAGGACCGGGTGCGTCCGGCCAGCGCCGGGCCCCAGTGTCCTTCCTAGCAGAGTTTGTTCCCTCGCGCACAGGAGCGCGCGGCGCCGCGGCGCTGTGCGGTCGCGAACATGGCATCGAGTTCAATAGCTTTCGATAACCGGGCCGTTGACGAGCGGGCAAAAGCTACATAACTGATTCGTGTCGTGTCTGCGCGGTTTCCCCGCTTTGCCGCGTGTGACCAAACGATCGCAAAGGGAGAGTGTGATGAAGTTTCTCAGCAGTACGGCGCCGATATTGTTCGTGTTCCTGATCGTCGGATGCGCTTCGACGAGCGTGACCCAGCAGACCCCGATGGTCGCCCAGGGGCTGCCGCGGCCAAATCAGATCTGGGTGTACAATTTCGTAGCCAACCCGGCCGACATGCCGGCTAACTCTTCGATTGCCGCCTCGATGAGCGCACCGAGCACGCCGCCGACTCCCGACGAGGTCGAACAGGGCCGCCAGCTTGGCGCGCTTATCGCCTCGGAACTGGTTAACGACATCAACGCGATGGGGATGAACGCCGTTCAGGCCGGGCCTGGGGCGTCGCCGCAGGTCGGCGACGCGGTAATCCGCGGCTATATCGTCTCGGCCACAGGCGGCGGCGCGGGCAGCGCGGTTCAGCGCTTCGTCGTAGGTTTCGGCGCGGGGACCACGGAAATGGATACCGTGGTCGAGGGCTACGCCGTGACCCAGCAGGGCTGGATCAAACTGGGCTCCGGCACGCTCACTTCTTCCGGCAACAAGGCGCCCGGGATGGTAGTGCCGGCCGCGGTGGCAATCGCGACGGCGAATCCGGTCGGACTAATCGTGGTTGGCGGAGCGAAAATCTACAGCGAGGCGAGCGGCCGAAGTGGACTCCAGGGAAGGGCCAAGGCGACCGCCGACCAGATCGCCGAGCAGCTCAGGCTCAGATTCCAGGATCGGGGATGGATAAGCTGAGAATTGAAGTACCGCTCGCCGCAACCGCCGCCGGTCCTTTCCCATAGCCGGCGTGACGGGACTACAGTCGCGCCGTGCGCGGGTCCTGCGCAGGGTTTCGCATTTCGCATAATGTAGGAACGAACCGTTGTCTAACGCCGCCGCTGCGCGCGAATTAATTAAGATTTCTGTCCTTCGGGTCTGACTTGACAGAATCTTTGTCCAAGAAAGGGGGTGCGGACAGATGGTAGACCTGATCATCGTGCACGAGCTAGGTAGCAACGAGCCCGTACTGTTAAACTGCGCCGCGATTGTGCAAGGTCGGGAACACAACGACCCGACACATGGGATGTACATCTCGCTCGAGCTGATCGAGGGGAAATCCATCGCCGTTCGCGGCAGCCTTGAGAACCTGAAGAAGAAGGGACGCTAGCGAGCACGAGCGGCGGCCCGGATTGCGCTCGGTGAGCCGGGCTTGGAGTCAATCCTTTAGCGGCGGCGCGTCGCAGTTGGCGCGCCGCGTCGGCCACGATCACGGCCTGGGACTTGCCCCGAGCGCGGCTGTCGCGCCCAGCGCCAACAGCGTTCGCGATCCTCTGGCGTCAAGTCGCCTGGCGGCGGAAGTGTAAGGGCATCCTGTGCACGGTCAGTTCCTTCGCGACCTCGCGCGGCAGGCCGATTGCGTCGGCCTGCCCCGCGAACTCGGCGAGCAGCGGGCCGCTAATCCGACATAGGCGAGGAAAAGCTCGTTTAGCTAATCGCCATCGAAGTTGACCTTCGGCGACAGATGCCGGGCGAATGGCCATGTGATTTCGAGTACGACGAGCGCGAATGATGGGTACCGGACTCCTTGACAAAAATATTGCATACTCGCTCTTCGCTTCATGATGTGCCAACCTCACAGCAGGGTCAGTAGCTATGCCGGCACTGGGCACATCCGACCGTAAGGTTCTTATAGTTCACGAGAGCCGCGATGCGCTGTCGGCTATGTCAAATTTGCTGGAGAAACAAAATGCTTGGGTCAAAACGGCACAAAATGGCTGGGAAGCGCTGAACAGGCTGAAAGTTGATAGACAGATATCCCTGGTGGTTCTGATGTCTCTTTCGATGCCGGTGATGGACGGATGGGAATTTCTGCGCCGTAAGAGAAGCGATCCGCTCATAGCAGGGATACCCGTGATTGTGATCTCAACTTCTTCGCTGGGCCCTCTCGAAGGCGTGACGGAAGTGCTTACGAATCCAGATCCTATAGACGCTTTTGTAGATGCCGTAAGACGTCATGTGGTCAACAAAGGAGCCGACACGTAGAAATGCTCCGAACTCGCCACCCGGCGACCGCGGCCGATCTGTTCCAGGCGAGGAAAGATACCCTCACTGAAAAGGGCATCATCCAGACGGCAACGCGATCGGATCACTCTTCAGACGGGATGGGCGGGTAAGGCGTCACGCGGCGCGGCCTCGCCCTCGATACGCACCCCGGAAAAGCGCGCGACCAGCCGGTCTAACGTCGCGCCAGTCGCTCTCGATTGCGCCTCGCGTCGAGCCGCATCCCGCCGTCCCGCGTCGCGCTCGCGAGCGCGTAACCTGTCGCCATGTCGTAAAGTCTGTAAGATCAACTTGTCATGCCCGGCTGCCCGGAGTCGCGGTAGGCGGGCACGACGCGCATCCCGTGCAGCCTACGCCAGCATCCTTTTGCGGCCATGAGTCGTGCGTTCGGGTGGCGGCGGCGCTGGCACCGACTCGGCAGGGGCACCTTAAAACGGAAATATGGCTATTCGGCGTTGCCGGCCCATTTGACCGCAACTTGTCCGAAGTCCATATTCTCAAAGTGCGGCACGGGCGCGGCAGGTCATTGAGTATTCGGAAAAGTGGCGCGAACATTACTCAGTTGCGCGAAGGAACGCCCACAAAGCACACTCGATTGGAGGGACCCTTGGATGCGCGGACTAAGCGGCAAGGTGGCGTTCGTGACCGGGGCGGGGCGCGGAATCGGCAAGGGGATCGCCCAGCGCCTGCGCGAGGAAGGATGCAGGGTCGCGCTCGCCGACCTTGACCTGGCCGGGGCCGAGGACGCGGCAAAAGACGTCGGCGGCGGCGCGATCGGAATCGCGATCGACGTGGCGAGCCTCGCCAGCGTGCGCGCGGCGGTGGCCGACGCCGAACGGCGGCTGGGGCCGATCGACATCCTGGTGAACAACGCCGGATGGGACCGCGCCGAGCCGTTCCTGCAGAACAGCGAGGAGACCTGGGACAAGGTGATCGCGATCGATCTCCGCGGGCCGATCAATTGCTGCCGCGCGGTGCTCGATTCGATGATCGCGCGCGGCGGCGGACGAATCGTGTCGATAAGCTCGGACGCGGGCCGCGTCGGCTCGAGCGGCGAGGCGGTTTATTCGGGCGCCAAGGGCGGCGTGATCGCGTTCAGCAAAACGCTCGCGCGCGAGATGGCGCGCCACGCGATCAACGTCAATTGCGTCTGCCCGGGACCAACCAACACGCCGATGCTGCAGGAGCTGGCAGAGCACAATCCCAAGCTGCACGAGGCGCTCAAGCGCGCGGTGCCGATGCGCCGGTTGGGCGAACCCGCGGACATCGCGGCCGCCGTCGCGTTTCTGGCTTCCGACGACGCGTCCTACATCACGGGGCAGGCGCTCTCGGTGAGCGGCGGGTTGACGATGGTCTAGGCTGCGCGCTCGCCCACTCAGCGCCGTTTCGAAAACAGGCAACAGCCAACAGCCAATAGACGACAGGAGAAGCGATGTACCAGACGCTGCAATACGAATGTGCGGAGGGGGTCGCGATCGTGCGCTTCAACCGGCCGAACAAGCTGAACGCGATCAATCCCGAGATGATCGACGACCTGCGCAAGCTCGCCGCAGACATTCGCGCCGACCCGGGTGCGCGCGTGGTGATCTTCACCGGCAACGGCCGCGCATTCTGCGCCGGCGCGGATATTGCGGCGCTAAGCAAGGTCGGCGGCGCGCCCGACTTCATGGGCTTCATCGAGAGTGTCCAAACGGCCTTCAACGGGATCGACGACCTCGACCGCCCGACGATCGCGGCGATCAATGGAATCGCCTATGGCGGCGGATGCGAGATTTCGCTGTGCTGCGACTTTCGCATCATCGCCGAGGACGCGAGCATCGGCGTACCCGAAATAAAAATCGGTCTGCTGCCGGGCGCGGGCGGGACCCAGCGGCTGCCGCGGATGTTGCCGACCGCGATCGCCAAGCAGATGATCTACACGGGCGATCCGCTGACCGCGCAGCAGGCGTTCCATCACGGACTGGTCAACGAAATCGCGCCCGCGGGCCTGGCGATGGAAGTCGCGACGCAATGGGCGCGGAAACTGCTCAGGGTGCCGCCAGTGGGAATCCGATGCGGCAAGCTTTTGGTGAGCATCGCGCAAAGCGGCAACCTCAAGACCGGCATCGAGGCCGAGCGGCAGGCGATGGCGTTTCTCTACGCGACCGAGGACCGCAAGGAGGGTCTGTCAGCCTTCCTGGAGCGCCGCGAAGCCAGGTTCGCCGGGCGGTAAAATCCCATTAATTTGGCTGTTTTTTAGGAGACGGCCGGTTGCGGAAGAGGCGACTTAGCTTACGCTTGACATTAGCTGCACCTGCTCATATGCTTACCAAGCAAGCGTTTGTTTTAGCGGACGGGATTGTTCTCCAACGACCCGTATCCACTCGAAGGGAGTTCTTGAAATGGCTCAGATGACGTCCGAGAAGTGGCACTCGATCCCGAGCTCCATCGACACCATCTACCAGCGTGACTACGAAGTCTACGCGCCCGACATGCGGCGTCTTTACGAGAACGCCAAGCGCGACCAGTGGAACGCCTCGAGCGATATCGACTGGAGCGCGCCGGCCGATCCGGAGCGCGGCATATTTCACGACGGTCTGATTGATGCCTACGGCAGCACGTACTGGGAAAAGCTCGACAAGAAGGGGCGGCTCGAGCTCAACCACGAGTTCTCGGCCTGGCGGCTTTCGCAACTGTTGCACGGCGAATCGGGCGCGATGATCGCGTGCAGCCAGCTGGTCCAGATGGTGCCGACCACCGACGCGAAATTTTTCATGACCACGCAGGTGGTGGACGAGGCGCGCCACGCCGAAGTGCTCGCGCGCTATATCAAGGAGCGCCTCGGCAACAAGGTCTACCCGATGACCACCAACCTGAAGTCGCTGTTCGATCAACTGGTCGGCAGCAGCAAGTGGTACATCAAGACTATCGGCCTGCAGCTCGTCGCCGAGACGCTCGCGGTGTCGCTCTTCCGCATGCTCGCCGAGAGCGCGCAGGACCCGACGCTCGGCGTCGTCTGCCGGAGAATCCTGAGCGACGAGTCCCGCCACATGGGCTTCTCGGTGCTGAGCCTGCCCGAACAGATCGAGCAGCTGAGCGAGACCGAGCGCCACGAGGTCGAAGACTTCACCAAGGAGGCTCTGCGCCTCGTGATGAGCGGACAGTTTCCGCGCGACGCCTATGAAGCGGTGGGATTCAACAAGGCCGAGGTTGACGGGATCGAACGCTACCGTCAGGAGGTAGCCAAGGGCACCGAGCAGGCCATGTTCCGTCAGATGTTCCGCCGCGAGATGCATCAGCAGGTCGTCGCGAACATGGACAAGGTCGGGCTGCTCAACGACCGTATCAAGTCGCATCTGAGCTCGCTCGGCTTCAATCCCAACGCCCACGGCCGGAGCTATCAGAGCGCGGCGGCGGCCGGCTGAGCCGACGGGCGGGCGCGACGACCGCTGCGGGCAAGAAGCCGCGCGCGAACCGCCGGTAAAGGATACGGCGCGGTCGCAGCGATAAACGATTGATGAGCGCATCGACTCCCGACAGCGGAATAGCGGTCCGCGCTCCGCGCCAGGACAACCGTCGCCAACAACTGCTCGACGTAGCCGCGCGACTGTTTCGCGAGCGCGGCTATCACGTCACCTCAATGCGCGACATCGCGCACGAAGTCGGGATGCTCTCGGGCTCGATCTATTACCACTTCCCATCAAAGGAAGAGCTGCTTCTTGCGGTTTACGAAGAAGGGCTGCGGCATATCGCGGAGCAGGTCGACGCGGCGGTCGCCGCCCAGAATACGCCGTGGGAGCGGCTGGAGGCCGGATGCGCGGCGCACCTCGAAGCCCTGCTCGAACTCAGCGACTACACGCAGGTGATGATCAGGGTGTTGCCGCCCGAGGGCGGCAAGGTGGCCGAGCGGCTGCTTGAGCTACGCGATCGCTACGAGGCGCGCTTTCGCGAACTGATCGGCGCCCTGGAACTGCCCGATTCCGCAGACCGCCGCTACCTGCGGCTGCTGTTGATGGGTGGGCTCAACTGGTCGCACGTCTGGTATCACCCCGGCGGCGACCCGCCGGCAGTCATCGCGCATCGGATGATCGATCTGCTGCGCCGCGGGCTCGATCGAGCCCGGGCGTAAGCCGTCTCGGCGCCTATTTGGAGGCGCGGATCACCAGGAACGCGATCACTCCGATCACAGCCAGAAATCCCATCTCGAACAGCAGCCAATTGGTCGGACTCGCCATTTGATTTATTCCCGTTCCTCGTCGAACTGATCCTTAGTCAATTATCACGGCGCTCGGTCAAGTTAAATGAGCGCCGGCCGCCGGCGCTACGCCGGTTTCTTTTCGGGCATCGGCTCGACCGCGCCGCCGCTCTCTTTCCATGCGCGAAAACCGCCGCGGATGTGACATACCGGCTCGAGCCCCATCCGCTGCACCGCCTGCGTGGCCAGCGCCGAGCGCAATCCGCCGGCGCAGAAGAACACGAAGCGTTTGCCCGAACCGAACACGGCCTTGTAGTAGGGGCTCTCGGGATCGACCCAGAACTCGAGCATCCCGCGCGGAGCGTGGAGCGCGTCGGGCACGCGGCCGTCGCGCTGGAGTTCGCGGATGTCGCGGATATCGACCAGCAGGACGTTGGGGTCGTCCTTGAGCTTGATCGCCTCCTGCGGCGTTATGGTCTGGATCTCTTTTTCAGCCTCTTCGCACAGTTGCTTGACGGTTTTTTTCAGCTTCAGTGCCATCGCGAATCCTCCGCGATCTTTTTACTAGCACTAGCGAGGAGACCAACGCGAGGCATCGATGCGGGACACGACGGCGAGACACGCCGGACCGTCTCCTCGCAGCCCCTTACGTCGCCATCGCTCCCGGAGCCGACAGTGACCTTAGTGGTCGGCTTTCGCCTGCACCGGAATCTGGCCGACCGGCAATTCCACCGGGATCTGTTCGCGCTGGCCGCCGCTGACCACCGTCAGATACACGATCTCACCCGCCTGGGCCTTTGTCAGAACATCCCCGAGGTCGGTGACATCGCGCGTGCGCTGCCCGTCCACAGCGATGATAAGTTCGTGTGAAGAGCCGAATCCGCTCTGCTGCAGCGCCATCATTCCCAACATCGCCGGCGGAAAAAATACCGCTCCTGCGAGAAGGCCGATGGTGAGGGCAGCCTGGGCCACCTCGTGGCGGCCGTGCAATCCGGCTGCCGCCGCGGCGCTCTTTGGAACTATTTTGATTATTTCGACGCCGCTTACGGGATGGCCGTCTTTAAGCCGCGCCGCGCCGTCGTTGACCTCGATGCCGAGCAGCCCTATCTCGTACGCGCCTGCGGAATCTGAAGAATCCGTTACATAGTCGTTGGCGGAGCCGACACCCTTTCCGGAAACCTCGTCGCCCGGGGCTGCGCTTGCGGCGCAGTTTCCCAATAGAAGCGCCGCGATCGCCAGGAGAGCGAACTTGCGGCGGATTGTCGTTTTAAAGCGTCGATTCACGCGCTCGCGAACCTCTACAAATTAAGATTCGCATCTATGCGACTGAAAATATAGCGGGGTTTTTGTCCCTAAGCAGGCCGCAAGCAGACGAGACGAAGCTCGAGCATCGGCCGATCGACGCGCGAGATGCAAGCGAGCATCGGCGTACGACGGTCCAATTCTCGCCTGCGTCCCTTCATTCTAGCATAATCGATGGTCCAATGACGGTACGCTCGAATCGCGAGATGACGCGAGGCCTTTCTCGCCTGGTGCCGCCCGCTTTGGCCGTCGTTATGATGGTGGCGCTGATGCTTGCCGCCCCTGCCTGTAGAAAGGCGGCGTCCATGGCTACGCCACCGCCGCCGCCCGCAGTCGTGGTCGCGCAAGTCATCCAGAAGGATGTGCCGCTTTACTCGGAATGGGTCGGCACGACCGAAGGATTCGTCAACGCCCAGATCCATCCGAAGATCTCCGGTTACCTGCTGAAGCAGAACTACAAGGACGGCGACCATGTGACCTCAGGCGAGCTGCTCTTTCAGATCGACGATCGCGAATACAAGGCCGCGCTGGATCAGGCGCTCGGCAATCTCGCGCAGGTGCAGGCGGAGCTCAAGCGGCACCAACAGGATCTGATTCGCTACACCACGCTGTACAAGGCGGCGGTGATCTCGCGCCAGGAATTCGACACGCAGACGCAGACCACCCGCGCGAGCGCCGCCCAGGTGCAGGCGGCGCAGGCGGCGGTCGAGGCGGCGAAGCTCAACCTGCAATGGACGCGCGTGACCTCGCCGATCGAGGGCGTGGCCGGAATCGCGAAGGGTCAGGTCGGCGACCTGGTAGGCCCGACCACGCTGCTGACCACGGTCTCGCAACTCGATCCAATCAAGGTCACCTTCCCGATAAGCGAGCGCGAGTACCTGCATTTCGCCGAACGCATCAAGCTGCACGAAGAGAACGGCGTGCGCAAGAACGAGCCCACGCTGCAGATGATCCTGGCCAATGGCAAGCCCTACACTTATCCGGGGCACTTTTACGTCGCCAACCGCCAGGTCAACGTGCAGACCGGCACGATCGAGATCCAGGGCATATTCCCGAACCCCGAATACATCCTCCGCCCGGGGTTGTACGCGAAGATCCGCGTTGCCGCCGATACCGAGCGCGGCGCGCTGCTCGTTCCTCAGAGCGCGGTCATCGAGACCCAGGGGCAGATGCAGGTCGCAGTCGTCGGTCCCGCTAACCGCGTGAACCTGCGCACGGTCAAGATCGGCAAGGAGGCCGGCGAACTCAGGATCATCAAGGACGGCGTGAAACCCGGCGACCGGGTGATCGTCGAGGGCCTGCAGAAGGTCTCCGACGGGATGGAAGTGACGCCGCGGCTGGCGCCGGCTGAGCCCGATGCCGCGGGCGCTCCCGCTTTCCCCCCGGGAGAATCCGCGGCACCCGCGCAACCGGCAAGCCCGCCGGGCAAGAGTTAGCCGCGATGTCGAAATTCTTCATCAACCGGCCGATCGTGGCGATGGTGATCGCCATTTTTTTTGTGATCGCCGGCGTCGTGATGGTCTTTCGGCTGCCGGTCGCGCAGTTTCCCGACATCGTGCCGCCCAAGATCCAGACCACGGCGGTTTATACCGGCGCCGACGCGCTTACCGTGGAACAGTCGGTAGCGACTCCGATCGAGGAGCAGGTCAACGGCGCGAAGAACATGATCTACATGCAGTCGATCAACGGCCAGGACGGCACGATGACGCTGCAATCGAACTTCGAGGTCGGCACCGACGTCGATCTCGACCAGGTGCAGGTGCAGAATCGGCTCTCGCAGGCGCTCCCCAGCCTGCCCGCCGCGGTCAGCAACTATGGCCTCACGACCCAGCAGACGGTGGGGCTGCCGCTGCTGGTGTTCGCGATCAGCTCGCCGCATCACACCTGGGACCAGACGTTTCTTGCAAACTACACCGCGATCAATATCGAGGATGAGCTCGCGCGCATTCCCGGCATCGGCCAGGTCAAGATATTCGGCGCCGCGAACTATGCGATGCGGATATGGGTTGCGCCCGACACGCTGGCCAAGCTCCAGCTGACCGTCAACGACATCGTCAACGCCATCTTGGCCCAGAACGTGGTGAACCCGGCGGGCACGATCGGCGGCGAGCCGGCTCCGCCCGGCCAGCAGCTTACCGTCACCGTGCGCGCGCAGGGCCGCCTGCTGACCGCCGAGGAGTTCGGCGACATCATCCTGCGGGCCAACCCGGACGGCTCGCTGGTGCGGCTGAAGGACGTGGCGCGGATCCAGCTCGGCGCCGAGAGCTACAACCAGCAGGCGTATATGAACGGCGCGCCGAGCTCGCTGCTCCTGCTGTATCAGAATCCCGGCTCCAACGCGCTCGCGGCCGCGAATCTCGCCAAGGCCCGGATGGCCGAGCTCGCGCGACACTTTCCCGGCGACATGGCGGTGACGCTCACGCTCGACACCACGGTGCCGGTGACCGAGGGGGCGCGGGAGATCGTGGTGACGTTGCTCGAGGCGATCGGCCTGGTGGTGCTGGTGGTCTTCATCTTTCTGCAGGACTGGCGGGCCACGCTGATTCCGATCCTGACCATCCCGGTGTCCCTGGTCGGCGCGTTCATGTTTTTTCCGGCGGTCGGATTTTCGGTCAACACTCTCTCGCTGCTCGGGCTGGTGCTGGCGGTCGGCCTGGTGGTGGACGACGCGATCGTCGTGGTCGAGGCGATCACGGCGAAGATCGAGCAGGGCAAGGCGCCGCGCGACGCCGCGCTCGAAGCGATGGACGAGGTCGGCGGCGCGCTGGTCGGGATCGCACTGGTGCTGTCCGCGGTTTTCATTCCGACCGCATTCATGGCGGGCATCACCGGCTCGCTCTATCGTCAGTTCGCGCTGACCATCGCGTTCTCGGTCATCATCTCGGCCTTCAATGCGTTGACGCTGAGCCCGGCCCTGGGAGCGCTCCTGCTGCGCCCGAAAGGCGGCGCGCGGTCAAAGGGACCGCTGACGACGATATTCGCGCTCTTCAACGCGGGCTTCGCGCGCGCGACCAACGGCTACGTCAGCGTCTCGGGCCTGCTCATCCGGAAGTTCGCACTCGCGCTCGCGATCCTCGTGGGATTCGCGATCCTGGCGGGCGGAATCGGCAGGGCGCTTTCGCTGTCGTTTCTGCCTGACGAAGACCAGGGCTATTTCATAATCAACGTGGAACTGCCGGAAGCCGCTTCGCTGCAGCGCACGGTGGCGGTGATGCGGGAAATCGGCGGCATCCTCAAGCAGCAGCCGGGCGTGCGCTACTCCAACGGCATCGCCGGCTTCAGCGTCCTCTCGCAAACCACCGGTCCGCGCAACGCCGTCTATTTCTGCCTGCTCACGCCGTATCCGGAACGCAGGACAATGGCGCTGCAGTCGGATGCGATCGTCGCTGCGCTCAACCGCAAGTTTGCCGGGCTGCTCGACGCGCAGGTCTTTGCGTTTCAGCCGCCCGCGATTCCGGGAATCGGCCAGGCGAGCGGCCTCGACTTCTTCATCCAGGATCGCGGCGGCCACGACGTGGACTATCTGTGGCGCAACACGCAGAAATTTCTTGCCGCGGCGCACATGCGGCCCGAGTTTGCGGGGCTGCGCTTCACCTTCAGTCCTTCGGTGCCGCAGCTTTTCGCCGCGGTGGACAAGGATAAGGTGTTCAAGCTCGGAGTTTCGATCGACGAGGTATATCGCGCGCTGCAGACGCTGCTCGGCGGCTACTACGTGAACCAGTTCAACCGCTTCGGGCGGGTGTGGAAGGTGTTCGTCGAGGCGGAGCCGCAGTATCGGACCAAGGCGACGGAAGTCGGACAGTTCTACGTGCGCAACAGCGCGGGCACGATGGTGCCGCTTTCGACGCTGGTTACGATGCAGAAGACGTTCGGCCCCGAATTCACCACCCGCTTCAACGAGTACCGGAGCATCGAAATTTTCGCCCAGCCCGCGCCCGGCCACAGCACCGGCGACGCGATGGACGCCGTCGCCGCGGTGGCCGAGCAGGTTCTGCCACGCGACATGGGCTATGCCTGGAACGGGATTTCATACCAGCAAGCGGTGGCGGGCGGGGGCGCGGGCGTGTTCGCGCTCTCGCTTATCCTGGTGTTTCTGATTCTCGCCGCGCTGTACGAGAGCTGGTCGCTGCCGTTCAGCGTGCTGCTGAGCGTGCCGGTAGCGGTTTGCGGCGCCTTCTTCGGCCTGTGGTCGCGCCATTACGACAACGACATCTACGCCCAGATCGGTCTCATCATGCTGATCGGACTGTCGGCCAAGAACGCGATCCTGATCGTCGAGTTCGCTAAGGCGGAACTCGAGCAGGGCGAGGCGGTGGTCGCGGCCGCGCTCAAGGGCGCGCGCCAGCGCTTGAGACCAATCCTGATGACCTCGTTCGCGTTCATTTTCGGCCTGATGCCGCTCTGGTCGGCGCTCGGTGCGGGCGCTGTGGCGCGCCGGCTGATTGGCACGGTCACGATCGTCGGGATGGCGTTCTCGAGCGGATTTGCAATTTTCCTGGTGCCCGTTCTGTTCGTCGTAGTCGAACGCCTGGCGCATCGAGGTGCGTCGCAACCGGCGACCGCTGCCGCGGGACGCCCTGCTCCCCGCGACAGAGACTCCGAGGGTGAGCGCGCAGCCGGCGGCTGAGCGGCCAGGACATCGCACCCGCGCTATCTGCCCTTGTAGTTCGGCTTGCGTTTTTCGACGAAGGCGCGAGGGCCCTCGCGCGCGTCTTCGGTTTTGCGGATGACGCGCTGGGCATCGTTTTCGATCTTGAACGCCGCCTCGAACGGCAGGCCCGAGCACTTCTCCACGGTCTCTTTGATCGCGCGCACGGCAAGCGGGCCGTTTTCCGCGATCGTGCGCGCTAGCTCTTCCGCCTTCGCCATCAAGTCCTGTTGCGGCACGACGTAATTGACTAGCCCGAGGCGCCAGGCCTCGGCGGCCGTGATGCGATTGCCGGTCAGCAGAATCTCCATCGCCTTGCAGTAGGGCATCTGGCGCACCAGCCGCACCAGCGAGCCTGCCGCCGGGATGATCGCCCACTTGACCTCCTGCAGCGCAAAGCTCGCTGACTCCGCGGCGACGCGCAAATCGGTCGCCTGCATCAGTTCGAGCCCGCCCGCGATGCAAAACCCGTTGATCGCCGCGATCACCGGCTTGTA
>DATJXN010000075.1 GCA_035500095.1 Candidatus Binataceae bacterium | reverse complement strand
CGGAAGAATCCGCTGAAGCGATGTTAGCAATACTGGATATATGTGGGTCTGATCTCCCTTGGAATCGAAGTCCTTCAATTTTCCAGTGAGCAAAAATCGCAAGCGGCACGGCAGTGAATGAATGTTGGGAGTGGTCATCAGGAACACTCCGTCGTCAGACAGGTGCCTTGCCACGTGAAAAAAAAGCGTCCCCGGATTTTCCAGATGTTCAATGAGTTCGATAGAGGTTATAAGTCCGAATTTGCGGTCGCCAAGCCCAAGATCCACGTCGGTATCGAGGCTAACCGCAGAACACGTTCCTCGCTCGCCTGCGAACTGTTCGGTATCCCCATCCACACCGTGGAGCACTGCGAATCCATTCGCCGCCAGCCGATTCATCCATGCTCCACTACCGCAACCGATGTCCAGGATTGGAGTATCCGGAGTAATGTGCGGCAGACTTTTGACCTTTTTGAGTAGGGCTTCGTGAAGTCCCTCGATCGTGCGCTCTCTCAGAGTCGAAGCCGAATTTGATTTAGCCAGAGTTATTGCGCGTAAGCTCTCGGCACGCCAGCGCGCTAGAGGTGAAGCCGGATTTGCATCTTGAGACGTCCGCGATAAAGTTTTCATTCGTCGCCTCAGATTAATAGTGGTGTGTTTCCCCGTCGAATAGAGGCTCTACTGTTTAGGAGCAGCTTGGGTGGAGGGCGTACCCAAGCGCCGCCGAGTTCCGGTGACCAGACCGCCGCGTGTGGCGAGTAGCCGAGCTCCCGATGCTTCCCGCGTTCGCGTCGCGCGAGTATCAGTTCAAAACACTCGCGTACGGCGCGCGCAGTCGCAAATCGAGGAAATTTGTCAACGAGCCAGCCTCCGCGTTCCGTCCGGCGTCGGGCTTTAATCCACGACTGCGCCCAACGAGTGCGAGCAGGCCACGCGGATAATCCAACGTCCGGCTTGGCCACGTATTTGCTCACGTAGCGTGCAGCCATCGCGCCGGAGCGCACCAGCTTGAATTTCGACAGGCCGTAGCCGGCGCGCCGGGCCAAGCGGTACAGCACGCGGTGGGAGAGATGCGTCACAAGCACGAGATGCCGGTGCAGACGGTGTTCACCACGTCCGCCGACCTCGCGCTTCCAGAGCAGCACGTGTGCGCCAAGGTCGGCGCCGTCCGCTTGCTTCAAAAGCCGGCGCAGGCGCCGCCATGCGACGGCGTCGGCTTCGACAGTCGAGAGAGAAGGTTTGCCTGCATCTATCTCCGGCGGGAGGGTCAGCGTGCCGAATTTCATGGTGCGGTCGCGCGCCCCGCCCGGCAAAGCCACGCGGCGAAAGACCTCGCCCGCCTGCGCGAGGAATGGTGTGATGCGACGTTGCAGGCGGCGCGCCCACTGAGGGGCGCACGCGTCGCATCGCGGGCTGCCGCAGGGAAATTGGCGAACCTCGCCAGAGACGATGGAGAAACCCCAAACGCCCGAGCGGGCGCAGGTCAGCAAGGCGCGAGCTTTACAGAAATCTCAACTTGTGCTTGAATTATCATCTTCCATAAAGCACGACTACTCTACCGCGAGTAGACGGGGAACGCGAGATGCCGCGCCGGACGCCCGGGGCGGCGTTTCATTTTCCACACGGAGAGAAGGACTTGGTCTGTTTTCCCGTATAAAGAAATCAAGTCGCCGCTGCGCGGCGGAGCAGAGTAGGTGCGCGCGCGGGCGCCAGACGGCCCGCGCCGTCGCAGCCGTCCGGCACGTCCCGCGAGGCGCCCCTCGCGCATCTCAGAATCGAGACGCGCCCCTCTGGGGGTGGGTTGTGAGGGGCGCGTCTTTAACGTCTTCGAACCCAAGAACCAGCGTCCGGACAACACTATGCCAAGCGCATTGCCAAGCGGCTTGCCATCAATCATCACCGAGAGAAACAATTCGGCTACGGAGAGTAACGTGTGCGCGACCTCCAGCGATTGGGCGGCGCTTGGCGCGCCATTGTCCATACTGGTCATCGTGGCGCACGGTTTGCGCCAGCAGGTATGCGCAGGACGAGCGCGCGCGGCGACTGCTGCTCGTGACAAGCGGGGGCGTTTCATCAGCGATGCCGCCCTGCGCGCGCGATGGCTTCGAGATGAAAGGGGAAGATTCCGAAAACTCTAACTGACCCGGCGTCGACGCCAGCGCGCCGCATCCCAGTCAAATGTGGTAACGGAAGCGGGCGCGGGACTTAGTTCATCGAGTGCACGGCGCAGTTTCTCGTGCTGCCTAGCGCGCTCATAAGGGCAGAACTGAAAGCCTTGCTCGGTCGCGACCAGTGGATTGTGACATTCAACGCAGTAGGCGAGGGCATCGCGCCGTATGCGCGCGAGTTCCCACAGTTGCCTGCGGCGCCGAAATTCCGCGGCGCGCGAGACTTCATCGTCGCCACCATATAAACCGAAATACGCGAGCGGCACATGCTCGCGCAGCCAACGTTCAAATGTTGCGTGTTTGGAACGACCGTCCGGTCGACCATCGCGCCGAACCTTCATGCGCGGCACCGGGTGCTGGCGGGATCGCCACCAGCGCCGCGCTCCCCATGCAGTGGGTCGGCCGGTTGTCCCGACCGGGGGCTACGGTCCTCCAGTCTCCCGTGACGAGTCGCGTCCGGGTCAGCCGAGGTTCGGCATGCCGATAATATCGAGCTGGAGCGACCGGACCAAGTTGCGCAGCTCTGATATTCAAGTTGACATAATATTTCTTATGCGAAGTATAACCAGCGGTGCGGAGAAAGCCGCGGCGACTCCGGCGCGCCCAAGGCTCCCTGCGCCGCGCGCCGCCGGGATGCGCACCAATTCCCTCCCAGGCCGCTGCTGGCGCGCGCCTTCGCGCGTCTCTATGATTGGGGGCCGTTATGAGCGCATCGTCAAATTCTCGATTCGTCCTCGGGCTCGTCATGACCGGATTCGCGATCGCCGCTTGCGCCGCGATTGCGGCCGGCCTCCCAACCGCCGCCGCCGCCCGCGCCGCCTCGTCCGGCAGCGCCGCTCCGGCCGCCGGCCAGAGCGCCCCCGACAACATGCGGCTTCAGATTTTCCTGCAGCGGCGCTTTCGCCTCTCGAGCGCCTCCGAGGTCGATATCGGACCGCCCAAGCCCGCGCCGATCGCCGGGATGACCGCCCGGGTCGTGAAGATGCATAACGACGCCGGCCAGTCCGGCACCTTCGTCCTCTACATGGATGCCACGGGCAAGACCGCCGTGCTCAGCGACGTCGACGTCGGCCCCGCGACGCCCGGCCCGCTGCACGGCCTTTGGAGCCGGCCATTGCGCCCGGCCAGCCAGGCGCCCGGCGCTCCGGCCAAATCGGTGCTGATCACCGACTCGCCCGCCAAGGCGATCCTCGGGACCGAACTCGACCTTACCAAGGACGCCTGGGGCCGCGTCAGCCTGCAGAAGCTCCATCTGAACGACCGCGCGACGCTCGGCCCCGACGACGCGCCGGTGACGATCATCGAATTCGGCGACCTCGAGTGTCCGTTCTGTGCGCGCGCGTTCAGCGAGATCGAAACCGTGGTCAATACCAAGTACAAGGGCAAGGTCCGGCTCATCTTCAAGCATTTCCCTTTGAGCATCCATCCGTGGGCGATGCAGGCCGCGATCGCCGCCGAATGCGTGCGCCGCCAGAATCCCAAGGCCTTCTTTTCCTTCGTCGGCAACATCTATCGCGACCAGGGCGCGATCAACCCGGAGAACCTGCGCGACCACGTAACGGCTTACGTCGGCCAGCTCGGGCTGGACCAGCAGGTGCTGAACGCATGCATCATGGCGCCGGCCGCCGAGGCCCAGGTCACGCAGGACCGCGACGACGGCGACGCGGTCGGCGTCAACTCGACACCGACCTTCCTGATCAACGGGATCGAGATGTCGGGACTGCCGTCGGACAAGACCTTCGACTACGTGATCAACTCCGAGCTGAAGCAGCGCGCGAGCAAGTAGCGGCCGATCGATCAGAACGAGAAAACGCCCAAGAGAAAGAACCCCCGGCGCTTCCTCGCGCCGCCCCCACCCCATCCTTCCCCAAAACCGCGGGAGAGGGCGTTAAACGGCCCAACGTGATTTGCTCGGCCAGGCGCCATTTCTACCCTCCCCATTACAGTTGAAAGGAGGGTCCAGCAGACGCAGAAATGTTTCGAGCAGCGCCGGCGCGGGAGAGCGCCGCGTTGGATACGGCCTGCGGCGCTACGGCGCGCCAGCGGGCTTGAGCGGTTTGACCGTCACCGCGGGCGCCGGCGATGCGGCCGGCGGCGGGGGCGCGCCGAGCTCGGCCAGCGTCTCCATCACGATCGTTCGCTCGGGCGCATACGGATGCTGCGTCAGGAAATCATTGTAGGCCGCGATCGCGTCGGCACGTCTGCCCTGCCGCTTGAGCATCCGCGCGACACCGAGTTCCGCCCTGGCCTGATCGGGACCTTCGACCTTCGCGGCCTGCCGGTAGGCGTCTTCCGCCTGCTTGAAGTCGCCGAGATCTTCGTAGGTGACCGCGAGATCGTCGAGCGCTGCGCCGCGGAAGATCGAGGAGTCGTCAGCGGCCAGGTAACGCTTGAATGAGTCGCGCGCCTTGTCGGGCTGCTTTTGCGCGAGGTACGCGATCCCGAGATAAAGGTTCGAGAGCCGGCCGACCGCGCGGCGCGGTTCGTCCTCGGCAAGGCCCTTGAGCGTGTTCTCGGCGGCGTCGTACTTGCCGCCCTCGAGCTCGCTCATCGCCCGCTCAAAGCGCGCCGCAGCCGCGCGGGTCTTGCCCGCCTGGTAAAAATAGATCGCGCAGACCAGCGCCGCCACGCCGAGCAGCGCGGCCAGGCCGATAAACACCTCGGTCCGGTGAACTTCAAAGAAAAGCGCGGCGGTTTCAAAAATACTTTGAAACTCGTCGGGCTGCTTGAGCTCTTTGCGGCTTATCTTGGGCCGGGTCGCCAATTGACTCTGCGGACGCGCGCCGGGCGGCGCACGAGGATGATCGCCGCCAGGCTACATTTTGTACTTGAAGTCGTCGGGCGACATCCGCTCGAGAATCTCGGACCACTTGTCGCGTGAGACCCCGGCCAGGTTCTGGTCGCTGCCGTTGCCGGGCTCGGCCGCCTGTTCGTGGAGCTCGCTCGACATCTCGAGCACCTTCTTCGCGACGTAGATGGGCGACTTAGTGCGCAGCGCGACCGCGATCGCGTCGGAGGGCCTCGAATCGACCTCCATGTCGCGCCCCTCGCGCGTGCGGACCAGGATGCGCGCGAAGTAGGTGTTTTCGCGCAGCTCGGTGACTTCGACCGCCTCGACCGTCGCACCGAGGTCGCCGAGCAGGTTGCGCAGCAGATCGTGCGTCATCGGGCGCTGCGGCCGGATGCCCTCGAGCTCGGTCGCCATCGAGGCCGCTTCGAGCGGACCGATCCAGATCGGCAGATTGAGCTTGTTGTCGGGGTCCTTGAGCACAACGATCGGCATCTTGGTACTAGGGTCAAGCGTCAGACCGCCGACGATCATCAGGATAAAATCTTCTCTGCGCGCAGCCATTATCGATATCTTTGTCCAGCCGCTCCGCTCGCTCCCGATTACGCGTCCGCCGGCTTCCCCGCGGCGCGCGAAGCTTCCGCCCGCACCTATCGGCGAACGCTCAGGCTTACGATCTTCGCGTCTTGAAACAATTTTGGACCAAACCCGTGCGGCGGTCAACCTGAGGTTCGCGATGAGGCTGCGCCAGAGCGCGCGGAGCGCGGCGCTTAGCGTGTGACCAGATGGTCCACGACGCGGTAGAGCTGGTTGAGATTGCGGCACTCTTCTACCAAATCGCAATGCGGCGCATAGCGTTCCATCTCGCTATCGCCGAATCCCCAGGTATTGCGGCTTTCCGGATTGAGCCAGATGATGCGGCGGGCGCGCTGGCGGATTTCGCGCAGGCACCAGTCGTGCGGCAGATTGTAATTGTTGCGCGCGTCGCCGAGCACGATCACCGTGGTGCGCTTGTTGACCGCGCCGATATGGTCGCCGACGAAATTGCGGAAGGCGCGGCCGAAATCCGAGTGGGCATAGACGTTGATCACGTCGCCCTTGAGCGCGATGTCGAGCGCTTCCTTGATGTCGTTGGAGCGGAAGTGCTCGGTGACTTCGCCGATGTCGGAGACGAAGACGAAGCTGCGCACGCGCGAGTACAGGTCCTGCAGCGAGTACACGAACTGCAGCATGAAGCGCGAGGCGTTGCGCACCGAGTCCGACACGTCGCACAGGACGACCACCTGCGGCTTCTCGCGCCGGCGCTTCTCGAAGCGCAGCTTGAACGGCACGCCGCCGTATTCCAGGTTGTGGCGCAGCGTGCGCTTGATGTCGAAGCGGCCCTTCTTGGCGTGCTTGCGGCGCACGGCGAGCACGTTCTTGAGCCGCTGCGCAAGGCGCGTCACCGCCTCCTTCATGCGATCCAGCTCCTCGTCGCTGAGGTAGTAGAAACTCTTGTCCGAGAGCTGATTTAACCGCTGTTCCTCGCGCGCCTTCAGGTCGCGCTTCTCGCGCTCCATCCGCACGTAGCGCCGGATGATGTCCTCGAGCGCCTTGAGGCGGCGGTCGAGATATTTCTCGAGCTGGGCCTTCAGCGCCGAGCCGTATTCGAGCTTTTGGATTTGCTCGCGCAGCTCGCGGATCTCCTGCTCGAGCTTGTCCAGCCCGAGCGCGCGGGCGAGCGCCCGAGCGAAGTAGTTTTCCTCGATTGTCCGCTCCACGCCCTGCAGGCGCACCGCGCGCGCCGCCTCGCGCAGACGCTTTTCGAGCTGGCCCGAGCGGTTCTGCAGCAGGTCGCGCGCAAGCTCCGAGAGCTTTTCGCCCTGCTGCTTGAGCATTTCCTCGACCTGATCGAGGAACTTCTGAAATTCCTGGTCGGACATCGAGAGCGCGTCCTGCACGCCCTGCCCGGCCTGCTTGATGATCTCGCCGAGGCCCGAGAAGTAAACGTCGAAGAGCTCTTCGAACACCGGCAGCTCGCTCGCCCGCTTGATCATCGTGGCGCGCAGCGCTCCGCGAAACGTGTCGCGGTCCGAAAGCCCCGTCATCCCCGAGGCGGCGAGCGCGTCGAGAGTTTCGGCGAGCGAGACGCGGACGCCGTTTTGACGCAGCAGATTGGCGAATTCGACCAGCTTGTCTTCCATAGGATGCTTCGGGCCCGCGCCCGGCCAGGCGCCCCGGCGCGGGCTTGGGCGCGCTAGTTCAGCAAATCTTTACTAATTCAGCAGGTCTTTGTCGCTCGCGGGCGGGCTGCCGGCAGGGCCGACGTCGCTGCCGCGCCGCGCGCGTGCGCGCCGCACGTATTCCTTGAGCTCCTCCTGTGCCTTGCGCACGTCGCCCTCGTACTTGACGATCGTGTCGAGCGTCTCGTTGACGAGATCCTGATCGAGACTCTGCACATTGAGCAGCGTCAGCGCCTTGACCCAGTCGATCGTCTCGCTTATCCCGGGGCTCTTCTTGAGGTCGAGCTTGCGCAGCGACTGCACGACGGTCACCACCTCGGCGGCGAGCTTGTCGGCCGACTCGGGCGCCTTGAGCTTGATGATCGCGAGTTCCTGCTCGCGCTCGGGAAAGTCGATATAGAGATGCAGGCAGCGGCGCTTCAGCGCGTCGGACATCTCGCGCGCGTTGTTCGAGGTCAGCACGACGAGCGGAATCTGACGCGCCTTGAAGGTCCCGATCTCGGGCACGGTGACCTGGAAATCGGAGAGCAGTTCGAGCAGGAAGGCCTCGAATTCGGCGTCGGCTTTGTCGATTTCATCGATCAGCAGCACCACCGGCTTGTCCGACGTGATCGCCTTCAGCAGCGGCCGCGGCAGCACGAAGCGCTCGGAGAAAAAGACCTCGTCCTCTTTGGCGATGCGGTCGACGGCGGCGGCAAGCCCCTGCGCTCCGGTCAGGACCTCGCTTATCTTGTCCTTCAGAATCTGCGTGTAGAGCAGTTGCTTGGCGTATTCCCATTCGTAAAGCGCCTTGCCTTCGTCCAGTCCCTCGTAGCACTGCAGACGGATGAGATCGTGGCCGAGCGCCAGGGCCAGAACCTTGGCCAGGTCGGTCTTGCCGACACCGGCCGGCCCCTCGACCAGGATCGGCTTCTTAAGCGCGGCGGCGAGATACACCACCGTCGCGATACGGCGGCTGGCGATGTACTTCTGTTCGGCAAAGCGCTCGATTACCTCTTCGATCGACGAGAACATTCATCCTCCTGGGGCGCTGCGGATGCCCGCGCGGGCTGCCGCGCAATCCCTGTTAACTATCATGAGCCGCCGAGGATTTTAAACCGTCCGCGGCTCTCAAATGTGCAGTTCTTCGAGCGCCAGCGCGCCGCGCTCGAAGCGCTCGCGGGCAAGCGCACTCGCGTCGAAACGCCGGTAATGCCCGTCCGCGATCAATTCCGCCAGCGCCTGGCCCGCGCCGTACGATTGCATCACGCCGCGCCCGCTGAACGAATGCGCCTCGAAGACGCGCGGCGCCGCGCGGCCCACGATCGCGCTGCGGTCGGGCGAGACCTCGTAAAGCCCGGCCCATCCGCGGACGTGCCGCAGGCGCTCGAACGCGCTCATCCGAGCGTAGAGCCGGGGCCAGACCTCGTTCATGAAGAACGGCTCGCCGTCGTAGTTGAAATGATAGCCCGGCGGCTCGCCGAGCGGCGAGTAGCCGGCCAGTACGTAAGCGCCCTCGTTGTGAAAATAGACGCCCGAGGTATCGACGATCATGCCGTAGGCGTCGAGATTGGTCGTGCGATTATCGACGAGACAGATCTGGCGGCGAATCGGCTCGCTCAGGTTCTTCAGCCCGACCAGCTTGAGCGCGCTCGGCGACCATGCGCCGCCGGTTATCGCAACCGCGTCCGCGGCGAGTTCGACCAGATGGCCCGCCGCAGGCACTCCCGGCGCGTCTTCGGACATCATGCGGACCAGGGTCTCGTCCAGCAGCGCGTCGTCGGCGCGCCAGCATCCGATTCGCACTTCGCTCTCGCCCGCTTCGATCGCATGGACGTAGAGCCGGTCGAGATACTCGGCACCGAGCGCGCGAGAGCGCGAACGATAATGCTCCTTCAGCAGGTTGGAATTGATCAGTCCGTCCTCGGGCGAAAAGGTTGCGCCCGCGATACCGTCGAGCCGATCGATTTCGGGAACGCGGCCATGGATCGCGGCGGCGTCCATCTCTTCGATCGGATGGCCGAGTTCGCGCTGCAGGCCGAGATGCTGCACTGCCTTAGGCCAGGTCGCGGCGTCGTAGAGCCAGAGATAGCCCTTCTGGCGAAAGCCAACCTCCGCGCGGACGCTTTCGTAGTATTTGATCGAAGCGCGGCAGAGCGCGATATTCACCGGCTGCCACCAGGTCGCGCGCACGCCGCCGGCGTTCTTTTCGCTCGAGCTCAGCCGCCCGCTGAGGTCGATATCGGCAACCGCGGTCCTAAGGCCGCGCTCGCAGAGCGCCATCGCGACCGAGCTTCCGATGACTCCGCCGCCGACCAGCACCACGTCGTAGCGCCGCGCGCCCGTCATGATCGGATTGTATCGCAAAGTGGGTGCGTGGACGCCACGCCGGCCGTCCTTCTTGACCGGACACCCATGAGGCGCGCATAGCAGGTTATGTCAGCCACGATGAAGGAGGTCATGATATGAAGATCGTCGTCATCGGCGGCACCGGGCTTATCGGCTCGAAGAGCGTCGCCATCCTGCGCCAGGGCGGCCACGAGGTCGTTGCCGCCTCGCCCAAAAGCGGCATCAACACCATCACCGGCGAAGGGCTCAAAGCGGCCGTCGCCGGCGCGCAAGTGGTGATTGACCTCGCCAATTCGCCTTCATTTGAAGACAAGGCGGTGCTGGAATTCTTCGAGACCTCCGGCCGCAACCTTATCGCGGCGGAGGCCGCGGCGGGCGTCCGCCACCATGTCGCGCTATCCATCGTCGGAATCGACCGGACCGACAATGGCTATTTCCGCGCCAAGGTCGCCCAGGAGAAACTGATCGAAAGCTCCGGCATCTCGTACACCATCATCCGCTCGACCCAGTTCCTGGAATTCCTCGGCGGCATCGCCGATTCAAGTGCGGATGGAAACATGGTGAGGCTTCCTCCCGTCCTGTTCCAGCCAATTGCGGCGGATGACGTTGCCGCCATCGTTGCGGAGGTGGCGCTCGCGGCGCCGCGACGCGGCATCGTCGAGATCGCCGGTCCGGAACGAGCGCCGTTCAACGAAATCGTCGCCCGCTATCTGAAAGCGGTCGGCGATCCACGTCAGGTCGCGAGAGACCCGGAGGCCCGATACTGGGGCGGCCGGGTCGAGGAGCGCTCGCTGGTGCCGTTGGGCGAGGCGCGCCTCGGGCGCATCGGTTTAGACGAATGGCTCCGCCGCGCGAAGGCCCGGGCCTGACCGTTCAAGCGCCAACCGAACCATAGACCAACGAAACGGATCCTCTGTTCCGAAGATGGCACTCGAAATATTACATCAACCAAACGACAGCCGACTGTGAATTGCCGCGATCGGACGGGCCGCGTAGCGCGCCGGTTCGAGGCCGTGAACGCGCACGTCATGGGAGCCTGAGCCTTTGATTCTGCCCCTCGCAAAGGAAGGACCTCTGGCGCTTCCTCGACGCTCGCCTTCATTGCTCTCCCGAGACACGCGAGACACGTAGAAACCATCGAAAGCGCCCGTCCATTTGGCCCCATGCGGGTCAGGAGCATGCGCGTCAGGAGCGCTCGACCATCAGGGCGGTCCCCCCTTGTTTCAGGCGCTTCGGTTTTGCCAAGTTTGGGGGACGATGTGCACGCTTGCGATCTATTTCCAGGTATTTCCCGATTACCCCGTCGTGATCGCGGCCAATCGCGACGAGTACTTGGCCCGCCCTGCCCTGCCTCCGACCACCCTGCTCGCGCATCCGCATGTCGTCGGCGGCAAGGACCTCCAGGCGAACGGCACGTGGCTCGGAATTAACGAATACGGGCTGGTGGCCGGGCTGCTGAACCGCCGGCGTGCCGACTACGGCGACCCCAATCCGGCGCTGCGCTCGCGCGGACTGCTATGCCTCGACGCGCTACGCCATCGGACAGCCGACGAGGCCGCGGCGTTCGTGCACGGTCAGCGCGGCTCGAATTACAACGCATTCAACCTGCTGATGGCTTCACGAGACTCCGCCTACGTCGCCTACAACCGCGGCGGCGGGCTCGAACTGGTCAAGCTCGCTCCCGGGATGCATCTGCTGACCAACGTCGATCTGGACGATTTCGAATGCCCCCGTATCAGCCGCGCGCACGATCGTTTCGCTTCGCTGCTTGCGCCGGCCGACTTCGCGCGCGATCCGGTCGCCCATCGCGCGCAACTGGCGAATCTGCTGGCCGACCACTCGACGCAACTCGACGCTCGCGAGGGACGGCCCAACGCGCTCTGCCAGCACATGGGCGACTACGGCACGCGCTCCGCGAGCCTGATTTTCGAGCGCGCCGACAGTACCGTCAGCCACTTTTTCGCGGCAGGGCCGCCCTGTACGGCGAGCTTCGCACCTGCGCCGGTGCCGATGGCCGCCTGAGCGCAGCCAGCTAGTTCAGGAGGCGGCCGCCGTCGAGCATCAGCGTCGAGCCGGTCGCGAAGTCGGTGCCTTCGCACAAAAAGAGCACCGCGCGCGCGACGTCTTCGGGAGAACCGAGCCGCTTGACCAGCGTGCCGGCGACCAGCCTTGCGTTTTCCTCTTCGCTGTATTCCTCGGGCGGCATCACCGGGCCCAACGCGACGCAATTGACCTGGACCTCGGGAGCGAGCGCCTTGGCCAGCGCTCGGGTCAACCCGATAAGCCCGCTCTTGGAAACGGTGTACGGCAAATAGTTGTTGTACGGGCGAATCCCGGCCCAATCGCCGATATTGACGATTTTCCCGGCGCCCTGCCGGCGCATCGCCGCGCCCGCGAACTTGGAGAGAAAAAACGGCGCCTTGAGGTTGGTGTCGAGATTGACATCCCAATCGTGCTCGGTGACTTCCTCGATCGGCTTGCGATAGAAGACCGACGCGCAATTGACCAGGACGTCGATACGGCCGAACGTTTTGAGCACTTCGCCGACCATCCGCTCGATCTCGGCGACGCTTTCCAGATTCGCGCCGAAGGGATGCGCGCGGCCGCCGGCGCGTTCGATTCCGGCGACGACCGCTTCCGCTTCGCTGCGCGAGCGATTGTAATGGACCGCAACGGCGGCTCCGCGTCCGGCTAGATGCTCAGCGATCGTGCGGCCGACGCGGCGCGCGGCGCCGGTCACCAGGGCGGCCTTGCCTTTGAGTTCCATCAGGTGATGCCGATTTCCGGGATCGCCGACGCGATCCGTCCGAAAGCTCGCGGGCTTATTGTCGCCAAGACCGCGACAGCGGTCTAGAGTCGCCAAGACCGCGGCAACGGTCTAGAGCGCAGCCTTCACCGCGCGGAGCAGCGCTAAATTATCGGAATGGCCGGTCTTGTGCGCGATGACGTGGCCCAGGATCGGCCGCCCAAGCAGATAGAGGTCGCCGATCAGATCGAGCACCTTATGGCGCGCGAATTCGTCGACGAAGCGCAGCGTCGTATTAACCACCTTCTCGTCGTCAATCAGGATGAGATTGTCGAGTCGGCCCCCGCTTGCGAGACCCATCTCGGCGAGCTTGTGGAACTCGTGCACGAAGCCGAAGGTGCGCGCCGGTGCGATCTCGCGCATGTAGGCCTCGGGCGAAGTCAGCTCGAAGTGCACGCTCTGACGGCCGATCGGCCGCGGGTACTCCAGGGTGTAGTCGATGATGAGATGGTCCGCGGGCTCGATACGAATCGACTCGCCGTTGTTGCCGACCGCGATCGCGCGCGCGATTCTCACCGGCTCGAGCGCGGCTTCCTGCTCTTGCACGCCCACTTCGGAAATCTGCCGGCAGAATTCGATCGCCGAGCCGTCGAGCGCGGGCACTTCGTCGTCGGTCTTGATCAACAGGTTGCTGATGCCCATGCCGTGCAGCGCCGACATCAAGTGTTCGACCGTGCGCACGGAGCGGCCGCCTGCGGTGAGCGTGGTGTTGTAGCCGGTGTCGGTGACGTTCTCGAGGCGCGCGGCGATCGCGGTCTCGTCGGCGACCGAGGAAAAGACTATGCCGGTCCCCGGCGGCGCGGGATGCAGGATTACGCCGGTCTTGAGTCCCGAATGAAGGCCCTGCCCTGCCGCGACCACCGAGCGCGCGAGCGTGCGTTGTCTCTGCCCGGAGCGGCTCACGAACGGCGCGGGCCGCGGCGCGGCCGGGCCGGCCGGCGCTCCGCCGGGCATGCGCACACCGCCGGACTCGCGTTCGAGCACGCGTTCGATCGAAGTGAGCAGCCCGCTGACGGAAAACGGCTTCTCGATGAAATCGGCCGCGCCGAGCCGGGTCGCGGCCACCGCGTTCTGGATGTTGCCGTGGCCGGAGATCATGATCACGCGGACTTCGGGCCGTTCGGCCTTGATGCGGCGGAGCAGCTCGATGCCGTCGATATTGGGCATCCAGATGTCGAGCAGGACCAGTGCCGGGTTCTCGCGCGTGATGAGATCCATCACGCCGGCCGGGTCGCCGGTGTCGAGCACCCGAAAGCCCTCGTCGCCCAGGATTCCACGGAGCGATGACCTGATCCGCTCCTCATCATCAACCACCAATACGGTCTCGTTCACTATTTTCCTTTGGCGGTAAGCGGACTGCGCCGGTCGGATCGCGCCAGACGCTCCTAGCCCAGAACCTTCGCGAATTGCTGCTCTTTTATCGGAAACTCGAGCACGAATCTACTTCCCCGCGGCTGGTTGTCGCGCACCCGGACGAAGCCGTGATGGTCGGCAACGATGGCCGAGACGATCGCGAGGCCGAGTCCAGTGCCGCCCTTGCGCGTCGAAAAATAAGGCTCGAAGATGCGCGAGCGCAGCGCTTGCGGGATACCCGGGCCGTTGTCGCTTACCTCTAGCGTGACGACCCCGCTTTCAGCATCGAGCGCCGTGCGCACCTCGATGTTCGGTCCCCCGCCATTGGGATTGGCGCCGACCGCGGCGTTGACCGCGTTTTCCAGCAGGTTGACGATCGCCCGCTTGAGCGCGTCGCGGTCGATCGCGATTTGCGGCAGCAATGACGCCAGCACCGCGGCGAAATCGACCCCAGGGTTGGCCTCGCGAAACGTCGCGACCGTCTCTTCGACCAACGGGTTGAGGTCGCCCGGAACGGGATTGAGATGCGGCATCCGGGCGAACGCGGAGAACTCGCCCACCAGGCGCTTTAAGTCCTCGACCTCGCCGATGATGATGCGAGTGCACTCATCGATAAGCCTGGCGTCGCCATCGGAGGCGCGCTCGGCAAGCTGGCGGCGCAGCCGCTCCGCCGAGAGCTGGATCGGCGTCAGCGGATTCTTTATCTCGTGTGCGATGCGGCGGGCGACCTCGCGCCACGCCTCCATCCGCTCGACCTTGGCAAGTTGGCTCACGTCCTCCAAAAACAGCACCGTCCCGAGCTCGCCGTCGGCGCCGTCGCCCAGCGTGCTCGCGGCGACCATCAGCTCGATCTCGCTCCCGCCCGCCGGCTGCAGCTTGATCGAGGAGCGCACCTCGTGCGGACGGCGATGCTCGGCGAAGATTTCCTCGAGCGCGTCGGCCAGCGCGGGTTGGAACACGGAGCGCCATCGGCGCCCGAGCACCTCCCCTGCCTTAAGTCCAAGCATCCGTTCTGCGTAAGAATTGATCGCAGTGATTACGCCCTGCGAATCGAGCCCGACCACGCCCGCGCTCACGTTGCGGAGCAGTGTTTCCGTGTAAGCCCGGCGGCGCTCGAGTTCGGTCTGCGATGAGCGCAGGTCGGCCGTCATCCGGTTGAACGAATTCACCAGTTGCCCGATTTCGTCGTCGCCGACCGACGGAATTTCATGCTCGAGATCGCCGTGCGCGATAGCCTGCGTGCCCTCGGCCAAAAGCTTGATTGGAACCGTGACTCCGCGCGCGAGATACATCCCGAACCAGCTCGCCAGCAGCACGACGACCAGCCCGATCAGCATCAGGGCCAGGAAATAGCTGCGCATGATCGGCTGGCGCAACGTGCGCAATTGAAAATAGTCCTCGAAGGTCTGCGAGATGCCGGCGGCGCGCTGCGCGAGACTGCGCGGCAAGTAGTAATCGACCACCACCGCGCCCATCACCGTGTCCGACTCCGGCGAGGCGTAGATCGGAGCGCTGCCGCGGATCACATCGGACTTGCCGAAACGGTCGGTGCGCGTCATCGCATGACCGCCGAGCGTCTGCGCGAGCAGCGGCGAGTCGGGCGAGACGCCGATTCCGGTCGGGGTTTTTGGGCTAAGCGCAATCAGCAGCAGGCGGCGGCCGCGATCGAACACCTCGATCGTGCCGAGGTTGTAGTCTTCCTGGCGCTCCTCGATAAAGCTCTTGAGTTCGGCGCGGCGCTCCGGGCGCAGCAAGCCCTTGGCTGCGGCCTCGCGCGCGATTTCGCGCGCGAAGTGAGCGGCGTTGTTGGCCGCGCTCAGATAGTAAACCTTGGCGATATCGAGCGAGTCGTCGAGCACGCGTTCGTATTCGGGATTGAACCAGCTGGCAACGTCGGCGCGCAAAAATGCGCCCGCCACGATGAGCAGGAACAGGCTCGGCACCAGCGCCACCGCGATGAAGCCGAGCACCAGGCGCACCTGGAACTTGGAGCCGATGAGGCCGCGGCGATGCTCGAAGATGACCTTGGCGAGGTTGCGTCCGACCAGCAGCAGGAGCAGACCGAGCAGGAGAAAGCTGATGTCGAACAGCAGGATTACGACCAGGTTGGAGAGCAGCGAAGTATGGCGCGTAAGCGGCGGCAGCTCGGTCTGCGCAAGCACGAAGGCGACCAGCACGGTCGCCGCCACGCCCACCGCAATAAGCTCGCGGCGGCGCCGCTTCAAGTCGGCCACGCGCGTGGAATCGCGTGCGTCAGCATAACCGGCCACGGTCAGCGCCTCAGCCAGGCCACGATCAGGCTAAGCACGATGCTGACGACGATCGAGGTCGTCAGCGGAAAATAAAAGCTGAAGTTGCCGCGCCGCACGTAGATATCGCCCGGAAGCCGTCCCGGTAGAGGCCCCGGTATGGAGCCTGATCCGTAGCCCCAGACCACCGCGCCCAGCACGGCCAGCACCAGCCCGGCAACAATCAGTGCCTTTCCGATCGGCGCCATCCGTCATTTATACCACGCGCCCGCGCGCGCGGTCGCTTGCATACCACGCAGCTGCGCGTGCGGCCCGGACCACAGGCGCTAGGCGTGCGCGCGCTCCTTTTGCGCGGCCTCGCGTGCCTCGCGCGCCTCCTTGACGATCCGCTCTGTGATCGGAGGTGGCGCTTCCTCGTAATGCGAGAAGTGCGCCTCGAACGATCCGCGGCCCGACGTCTTCGAGCGCAGGTCGGGCGCGTATTTTAGAATCTCCGACATCGGCACGAGCGCCTTGATCACCTGGCTCTGGCCCTTGCGATCCATCCCGAGCACTTTACCGCGGCGCGAGTTCAGATCGCCGATCACGTCGCCCATCGATTCGTCGGGACAACTCACGTCGAGCGCCATCACGGGTTCCAGGATAATCGGCCGGGCCTTTTCGAACGCCGCCTTAAGTCCCATCGAGGCCGCGATCTGGAACGCCATGTCCGAGGAGTCGACATCGTGATAGCTGCCTTCGAAGACCGACACCTTGACGTCCACCATCGGGAAGCCCGCCAGATAACCCTCGGCAAGCGTGTTTCGCACGCCCTTTTCGACCGACGGGATGAACTGGCGCGGAATCGCGCCGCCGACGATCTCGTCTTTGAACTCGAAGCCGCCGCCGCGCTGGAGCGGCTCCACTCTGAGCCAGCAATCACCGTACTGGCCGCGGCCACCGGACTGACGCTTGTACTTGCCCTGGGCTTCGGCGCGGCCCTTGATGGTCTCCTTGTAGGGGACCTTTGGGGCTTGAAGTTCAACTTCTACATTAAATTTACGCTTCAGCTTCTCGACCGTCACCTCGATATGCATCTGTCCCGTGCCCGACAGGATGATCTCATGGGTCTGCGGGTCACGATGGGTCTCCAGGGCACGATCCTCCTCGACGAGGTGCTGCAGCGCTTGTGAGGCCTTCTGTTCGTCGCCTTTGGTCTTGGGCCGGATCGCAAAGGACATGACCGTTGGCGCCCGTTCGGCCTGCGGAAAGATAACCGGGGATTTCTCGTCGCACAGCGTATCGCCTGTGGTGGTGTCTTTGAGCTTGGCGACCGCGACGATCTCGCCCGGGAGAGCGGACGGGATGGGCGATTGTTTCTTGCCTTCGAGCCGAAGCAACTGGCCGAAGCGCTCGCGCAGGCCGCGCGTCGAATTGAGCACGGCCGCGTCGCTTTGGGCGCGTCCGGAGACCACGCGGAAGATCGACAGCTTGCCGGCGAACGGATCGATTACGGTCTTGAAGACGAAGGCCGAAAACGGCGCCGCCGGGTCGGGCGCGCGCTCGACCGGCTCGCTGTTGGCGCCGGCGAAGCCCTGGCGCGCCGGCCGCGCGTTGGGCGCCGGGAGCAGCGCGTCGATCGCGTCGAGCAGCGGCCCAATCCCGATATTCTTTAGCCCCGAGCCGCAGAGTACCGGCGTGAGCTTGCCGGCGAGCGTCGCCGCCCGCAGCGCCGCACGCAGTTCGTCGTCCTCGAGCACTCCCTTGTCCAGATACTTCTCGAGCAGCGCGTCGTCGGTCTCGGCCACTGCTTCGCAAAGACGCGAGCGCGTCGCTTCCGCGCGGGCCTTCTGTTCGGCATTCAGCGCCTCTTCCTTGGGTTTGCCGCTGCCGTCGGCATAGATGAAGCCCTTCATCGCGAGCACGTCGATCACGCCGTTGAAAGTCAGCTCCGATCCGATCGGCAGCGTGAGCGCAACCGGATGCGCGTCGAGCGTTTTCTCGAGATCCGTCATCGCGTTGTCGAAGGTCGTGCGCTCGCGATCCAGCCGCGAGACGAAGACTATTCGCGGGAGACCGAGCTGATTCGTCTCGGCCCATATCTTTTCCGACTCAACCTTGAGATCGCCACCGCCGGTGGCCACGAACACAAGGCTGTCTACGGCGCGCATGGTCGCGAACGAATCCGGCAGGAACACCTGATAGCCCGGCGTATCCGCCACGATGACTTCGTCCTTTTTCCAGTTGTAGTGATGAAACGCTGAACTGATCGAAATCTTCCGATGCACTTCCTCAGGCTCGAAATCCATCACGGCCGTGCCGTCGTCGGGCC
>DATJXN010000074.1 GCA_035500095.1 Candidatus Binataceae bacterium | reverse complement strand
ATCTCGTAGCGCAGCGGAAATTTCTCGACTTCGGGATTGGGATGCGCGCCGGCCTCGATATAGATGCACTGCGCGGGGCAGGCGGTCGCGCAGAGAAAGCACGCGGTGCAGCGCACGGTTGAGTCGGGGCGCAGCGTCAGGCGATGGCTTCCGCGATAGCCCTCGGAGTAGGTCTTGCGCTCATCGGGGTACTGCACGGTGGTCGCGGCCTTGCGATCCCGCGCGAAGCCCATCGCGTGCGCGATATGCAGCCCCAGGTTGCGGAAGAAGTGGGCGTTGATGGTCACCAGGCCGCGCAGCACTTCGCCGAGATACAGGCGCTCCCAGCGGGACAACTCTTCGCGTCGTTTCATTATTTTTCGGTTAACGGGTGCGCGTTGGATCGGGTCAGGATCGAGTTGGGTAAATCGGCGCGAATCCGCGGCGACGCTATCGCTCGGCTGACAGGCTCGGCCTCGGAACGGTCACTATAGGTGGTGGCCGGAATCGCGGTCAAGTTGGACGGCGCAGGAACTCCATCTCCGCTGGCGTCGAGGTGCGGCCGAGCACGGCGTTGCGATAGGGAAAGCGGCCGAAGCGGCGGATGACGTCGCGATGCTGTTCGGCGTACTTGACGTGTTCGGTCATTTCGGGATGCTCCGCGGCGAGCTTCTGAAAGAGCCGTATCGATTCTTCCTGGTCCGCGGGATTTTCGCTGTGCTCGAACGGCATATAAACGAACGAGCGCCGGATCGGTGAGAGCGCTAGGTCCAATCCGCGAGCGATCGCTTCTCTTGCAGTCGCACGTGCCTGCGGGTCGGTTGCGAACGAGCGCGGCGTGCCGCGGAACATGTTGCGCGGAAACTGGTCGAGCAGCAGGATCAACGCGAGCGCGCCGGGCGGCGAGTGTTTCCAGCCGTCCAGTTCGCCCGCCGCGGCGCGTTCGTGGTCGGCGAGAAAGCCGGCTCGGCAGGCCTCGTCGAAGCCCGCGTCCTGCATGAACCATCGGCGCTCCTGCTGCGTATCGGAGCCGTCGCCGAACCAGAATTGCAGGATTTCATTGATCTTCGTTTCCATCGAAGGAATTCCTTATGCAGTGGACGCGCTCGCTTCACGCGGCGCGCGATCAGAGAATATACTCTCTGAACGCCGGCGCGGTCTGGCATCGTTCCCGCCATGAAGAAGATCATCCACCTCAACGCCTTCAGTCAGTGCGCGGCTGCGCTGCAATCGTTCGGGCAGTTCCGCAATCCGCGCGACCGCACGTCGCAGGATTATACTTCGACGCGATTCTGGGTCGATCTTGCGCGCACGCTCGAGGCCGGATGCTTCGATTCGATCTTTTTCGCCGACGTCCACGGCGTTTACGACGTTTACCGGGGCAGCGCGGAAGCCGGAATCCGTCACGCCGTGCAGTTTCCGGGCAACGATCCGACGATGCTGTTTGCGGCGATGGCGCAGGCGACCCGCCATCTCGGCTTCATCTCGACCTACAGCACGACTTACTATCCGCCGTTCCACACCGCCAAACTCTTTTCCTCGCTCGACCATTTCACCGGCGGCCGCGCGGGATGGAACATCGTGACCTCTTATCTCGCCAGCGCCTGCCGCAACGGCCTCGGCGAGATGCTGCCGCACGACCAGCGCTATGAGCGCGCCGAGGAATATATGGAGGTCGTGTACAAGCTGTGGGAGGGAAGCTGGGAGGACGACGCGATCGTGCGCGACGCCGCCCGCGACATGCATACCGATCCCGCCCGCGTCCATACGATCAATCACAAGGGCAAATATTTCGAGGTCGAGGGGCCGCACATGTGCGAGCCCTCGCCGCAGCGCACGCCGCTGTTGCTGCAGGCCGGCCAATCGAGCCGCGGCGTCGCGTTCGGCGCGCGCCACGGCGAGGCGCTGTTCCTGGTCTATCCGACGATCGAGGTCACGCGCGCGCGCGTAGCGCGCATCCGCGCCGCCATCCGCGAACAGGGCCGCGACCCCGCTCACGTCAAGCTGGTACTCGCGCTCTCGGCGATCGTGGCCGAGACCGACGCTGAGGCGCGGCTCAAGGAGCAGCGTCTGCGCTCGTACGCGAGCCCCGAGGGCGCGTTCGCGCTGTTCGGAGGATGGACCGGCGTCGATCTTTCGCAATTCCGTGACGACGACGTGCTGGACCGCTTTCCTTCGGAAGGCATCAAGTCGGCGGCGCGATGGTTCTCGGCAGTGCATCCGGATCGCTCGCCGCTTACTCTGGCCGAGGCGCGAGAAGAGATGAAGCTCGCGAGCCTGATGCCGATACTGGTCGGCGAGCCAGCGCGAGTCGCCGACGAGGTCGAGCGATGGGTCGACGAAACCGGCATCGATGGGATCAACCTGGTTCCGATTTACCAGCCCGGCAGCTTCATCGAGTTCGTCGAACTCGTGGTGCCCGAACTGCAGCGCCGCGGCCGCATGCGCACCGGCTTTGACGGCGCGACCCTGCGCGAAAATCTGTTCGGTGAAGGCGTCTCCCGCCTGCTGCCGGACCATCCCGCGTACCGAATTGCCGGCGTCAGTCCTCCGCGACGAGCTCGCGCTGCGAGCGCCTAGCGGCGAAGCGCTACCGGGAAAACCCGGGCAGAGGCGTCGTCGCGACGAGTGCTCTGCGAGCCGGCGGTCGGGCAGGTGAACACGTACGCGATTTTGGTCACCTTCCGCGTGCGGGCGCTGAACAGCACCATCATCACGATGCATGGTTCGACCTGGCCCTGGAGTTCGATCGCGCGCTCGTCGTGCCCGGTGTCCTTGAGCATCGGGTAGCGCTTGTGCACCGCTTTCGCGCCTAGGCCGGCGAGTGGCGAGTGCGCGTCCTCGATAATCACCAGCTTGTCGTTGTCGTCGAAGAACAGGGCGTAGCTGCTCCCGGGAGGATTGTAAACGGTGCTCGGTTCGGGCTGGACCTTGCCGATCTTGGCCTCGGGAAAGCCGGCCGGCGGGCGCGGATTGCCCGGATAGTCCTCGGGCGCCGCCGGGAACATCTTGATCACGTCGTCGAGCCCGCTCAGCCCCGGCACCAGGTCGCCGATCTTCTTTCCGTTGCGCAGCACGGCAGGATAGTGGAACGGTTCGGCCGCAAGCCCCGGCGCCGCCGCGAGAGCGGCGAGAGTCGTCGCCAAAGGGGCAAGCAACGAGACGACCACGACCGGGATCGGTAGCGGCCACAAGCGTAACGTCGAGCGCATAGCAACTGCCTGTCCCATTTTCGACATCGACTGGAGAAATCGCAACTCACGCGGAAATTCTTTTCGCGACCCGCGCGCTGAGCTATGCGCTGCCCGCTGGTTCGAGCCCGCTGGTTCGAGTATGTCATGCAGGCTATGAAAACCGAGCCTGCGCCCGCACCACTGGCTCCCGCCGCCGATGCGTCAGCCGGCACGAGCGCCGTCCACGCGCTCGTAGCAAGCTGTCTCGGCTGGACGCTCGATGCGTTCGATTTCTTCGTCCTCGTCTTCGTGGTCCCGGCAATCGCAAAGGAGTTCCATCGTTCGGTCGCCGACATCGCCTTCACCATCACCGCGACGTTGATGATGCGTCCGGTGGGAGCGCTGCTGTTCGGCTGGATGGCCGATCGATGGGGCCGCCGGCTGCCGCTGATGATCGACGTGGTTTTCTACTCGGTCGTCGAGATGCTGAGCGGTCTCGCGCCGAACTACACGGTCTTCCTTGTGCTGCGTGCGCTCTATGGAATCGGGATGGGCGGAGAGTGGGGTGTCGGCGCGTCGCTTGCGATGGAGACGGTACCGGCGCGATGGCGCGGGGTACTTTCGGGAGTGCTGCAGGAGGGCTATTCGGCCGGATACCTGCTCGCGGCAGCCGCTTACTTTTTCATCTTTCCGCGCTTCGGATGGCGTCCCATGTTCATCATCGGCGGCCTGCCCGCGATCCTCACGCTCTACATCCGGACCAAGGTGAAGGAGTCGAGCGCATGGGAGCGGATGCGTCCGGACACGCGCAAAATCCTGGGCACGGTGCGCGCCAACCTGCCGTTGTTCATCTACCTGGTCGTGTTCATGACGCTGATGAACCTGATGGGGCACGCGACCCAGGACATGTACCCGACGTTTCTCGAGCGTGAACGCGGGCTTGGGCCGCGGGCGGTCGCAACGATCGCCGCGATTTACAGCCTCGGCGCGCTGATGGGCGGCGTCACCGTCGGATGGCTTTCCGACCGAATCGGCCGGCGCCGTGCGATGGCGGGAGCGACGCTGGCCGCCGCGCTGGTGGTGCCGCTTTGGGTGTTTCCGCATTCGCCGGCGTGGCTCGCGGTCGGTGCGCTTCTGATGCAGTTCATGGTGCAGGGCGCATGGGGCGTTATCCCGGTGCATCTCTCGGAGCTGTCGCCGCCCCACGCGCGCGGGCTCTTCACCGGGCTTGCCTACCAGTTAGGGGTGATGTTCGCGGCCAACGCGGCCTTCGTCGAGGCCCTGATGGCGCGCCATACGTCGTACGCGGCGGCGCAGGCGATAGTGGGATCCGCGGCTTTGGTCGGCGCCGCGATCGTGATAAGCCTCGGTCAGGAGCGTAAAGGGTCCGACTTGCACGCGGCGGCGTCGTTTTGAGGGTCCGCGCACGGCGAGATCGGCAGGACGTAGAAGCTTCAGGTGGCCCGTCGTCGCCGTCTCCCTTCGGCTTGCCCAGGCGCAGAGCGCGTCGCGCGAAATCGCAAACGTGAGGTGAAGCAATGAAGTTCGGCATCTTCTACGAAATCTCCGTGCCGCGCCCGTGGGACCGCGAAACTGAAAAGCGGGTGTACGACAATTGCCTGGAGCAGGTGATGCTGGCTGACGAACTCGGCTTCGACCAGGTCTGGGCGGTCGAGCATCATTTCCTCGAGGAATACTCGCACTGCTCGGCGCCGGAGATTTTTCTCACCGCCTGCGCGATGAAGACCAGGAACATCCGCGTCGGCCACGGCATCATCGTCTGCGTCCCACAATTCAATCATCCGATCAAAATCGCCGAACGCACCGCGACGATGGATATCGTTTCGGGCGGGCGGCTCGAAGTCGGGACCGGCCGCTCGGCCACCTGGACCGAACTTGGCGGCTTCAACGTCAATCCCGACGAGACCAAAAAGACCTGGGACGAATTCGTGCACTGCCTGCCCAAGATGTGGACGCAAGAGCGCTTCGGCTACGAGGGGCGGTCGTGGTCGATGCCCGTGCGGACCATCCTGCCCAAGCCCTACCAGAAGCCGCATCCGCCGCTCTGGGTTGCGGTGACCAGTCCGGGCACCGAGATCGATGCAGCCGAGCGTGGAATGGGCAGCCTGGGGCTGACCTTCGGCTCGTTCAAGGAGCAAGGAGAGAAGGTCAAGAATTACCGCCGCATCATCCGCAACTGCGAGCCGGTCGGCGAGTTCGTCAACGAAAAAGTCAGCACGGTCAACTTTCTCTATTGTCACGAGGAGACCGAGAAGGGCGTCAAGAACGGGCGCCGGTTACTCGGCACGTTCAATTTTCTCGCCGCGCAGTTGCTCGCCTGCCGCGAGGCCTACCCGACCAAGTCGTATCCCTCGCTCGGCCTGTTGCCGACGCTCCGCCAGGAGGCGGCCGGCCCCGGCGACGATCACGGCGTGCCCGAGGGAATCGCGATCGGCGATCCAGAGCGCGTGTTGCGCGCGTGCAAGAACTGGGAGTCGGCGGGCGTCGACCGGATCAACTTTCTGCTGAACGCGCTCGAGACGATTCCGCAAAAGGACGTGCTCGAGAGCCTGCGCACTTTCGCGAAACACGTGATGCCGCATTTTCGCGACGAGAACCAGAGCGTCGCCGCGGCGGGGGGCCGCTGATGCCGCCGCGTCTCGGAAAGCTCGACGCAAAGACGTTCGCCGAGAAGGGCGCGAGCGAAATTCTCGGCTACGGGACCGAGCCGTGGACGCTCAAGCAGGCGCGAATTCTCAACTTCAACCACGAGATAGACGACGACCTCGGCGACTACCTGTTGCCGCGCACGATGCATCCGGCGATCCCGGCCTACGCGACGTTCACCGTAATCGTGTGCCCCGAGAGCCCGGTCGGCGCGTTTTCGCTGGGCGAGGTCAAGATCGCCGGGCGCGCCGGCGTGCGCCCGCGCGACTTCGTGCTGCGGAGCTTCTGCGACAGCGCCGACGCCCGGCGCGAACTGGCCGCGCGCTGGGGCTATCCCACGGCGCCCGGCGAGATCAAGCTGACCGTGCGGCACGACCGTGTGATCGGGCGTGTCGCCGCCGAGGACCGCACGATCCTGGAAATGGAAATGCTCGACCGCGACATGATCTCCGGCAACGACATCCAGTACATCGCGAGCATGCATCTGGCGCGCAATCGGGAAGACGGCCAGCTCGTGCTGGTGCAGGTCGATCCGGAGTTCGTCTTTTCGCGCGCCGAGCGCGGCCGTCCCGCGCTGCGCACGCTCGAAAGCGCCGCGTGGGGCGATTCGGGCGGCCATCTGAAAGTCCGCAATCCGATTTCGATGAGCTACGCTGTCGCCGACATAGCACTGCCCCGGATTCGCTTCATCTGCGACCCCGAGCGCCCGGCCTTCCAGGGCACGACGCGGGTTGCCGCGTAGCGGCTCGTCCAGTACCTGCCTGTCCGGCGCCCCTGGCCGCTCCCGGCACACCCCGTACGCTTTCAGGCCCGGCCCGCCCGCCGTAGCCCGCCCAAGAGGAGCTAGGGCAGAAAAATCGCATCGCTTGCGTTAGAATATTTCCTACATGCGCTGGACCACAGATAAAATTCGTCAATCGTTCCTCGATTTTTTCAGGGAACGCGGCCATCAGATCGTGCCCTCGGCGTCGCTGGTCCCCAAGGGCGACCCGACGCTGCTGTTCACCAACGCCGGGATGGTTCCGTTCAAGGATTATTTCCTCGGTATCCGCAAGCCGCCCCGGGCGCGCGTCGCCGACTGCCAGAAATGCCTCAGGATTTCCGGCAAGCACAACGACCTCGAAGCGGTCGGCCGCGACTCGTACCATCACACGTTCTTCGAGATGCTCGGCAACTGGTCGTTCGGCGACTACTACAAGCGCGAAGCGATCGAGTTCCACTGGAAGCTCGTCAACGAGGTCTGGGGAATCTCGGCCGACCGCCTGTGGGCGACCGTTTATAACGACGACGACGAAGCCGAGCAGGCGTGGCTCGAGCTCGGCTATCTGCCGCGCGAGCGGGTGCTGCGATGCGGCGCCAAGGACAATTTCTGGGAGATGGGCGAGACCGGACCGTGCGGTCCGTGCTCGGAGATTCATATCGATCGCGGAGCGGCCGCCTGTAATCGGAGCGGCCACGCGGACGCGGGCGAGGAATGCGCGGTCAATGTCGAGGGCTGCTCGCGGTTTATCGAACTGGCGAACCTGGTGTTCATCCAGTTCAACCGCGACGCGGCCGGGAAGCTTACGCCGCTGCCGATGAAGCACGTCGATACGGGCACGGGCCTCGAGCGCGTCGCGTCAGTGCTGCAGAGCCTGGAAACCGGCAAGGTCCTGGGAAATTACGATATCGACGTTTTCAAGGTTGTCATTCGTGCCATCGAAGAAAGGGCTAAGGCATCGCAAACGTTCGTCCGCTACGGGGTAAGCCAGAATTTCGATGTTTCACTTCGCGCAATCGCGGATCATGCGCGTGCCATCAGCTTTCTGATCGCCGAAGGGGTTGTTCCCGGTAACACCGGAAGGGATTACGTGCTTCGTCGGCTGATTCGCCGAGCAGTGAGGCACGGGCGACGCTTAGGTATACGCACTCAATTTCTTTCGTCGGTTTGTTCAGACGCCGTAGTCTCCGCGTTTGGCGAAACCTACCCAGAACTCAGGGAAGCAAAAGACAAGATCAGTCGCGAGGTCTCTCAAGAGGAGTCGCGCTTCGCCGAGACCCTCGATCGGGGCTTGCAGTTGATAGCGGAGTGGCGGGAGCGCCAGTCCACGATCAAGAGCAGGAGATTCCCCGGCGACGTAGCGTTTCAGCTCTATGACACGTATGGCTTTCCGCTGGATCTCACTGAAGACGTGCTTCGAGACGACGGGTTCGAGGTCGACGTCGCCGAGTTCAACCGCCTGATGGAAGAGCAGCGCGAGCGCGGGCGCGCCGCGCGCAAGGACGACGCGATCGCTCCTGAAATCAAGCTCGACGCAAGCGCCGCCTCGCGCTTCGTCGGCTACCATCGCTACGACGCCGAGTCCGAAATCCTCGCGGCCCATCGCGACGGCGACAATCGTGTGATTCTGGTGACCGCCGAGACGCCCTTTTATCCCGCAGGCGGGGGCCAGATCGGCGATCGCGGCGTGATCGAGTCCGCAAACGGCGCGCTGCTCGAAATCGTCGATACGCGCAAGGCCGACGGCTCCATCCTCCACGTCGGACGGATGCTGCGCGGCGCGGCGGGCGATTTCGAGCGCGGGCGGCCGGTCAAGCTGGCCGTCGATCGGACGCGCCGCGACGCCGCGATGCTCAATCATTCCGCGACCCATATCCTGCACTACGCGCTGCGCGACGTTCTCGGCAGCGGAGTGCATCAGGCGGGCTCGCTGGTTGCGCCTGACCGCCTGCGCTTCGACTTCGCGCACGCGGGTCCGGTCGGCGAGGGCGAGCTCGCGAGGATCGAGGAGGAGATAAACGCGCGGATTCGCGAAAACGCCGAGGTCGCGACCCAGGAGATGGCCTACGACGACGCGATCAAGGCGGGCGCGCTCGCGTTTTTCGGTGACAAGTACGGCGACGTCGTGCGCGTGGTGCGGATGGGCGACTTTTCGGTCGAACTGTGCGGCGGCACGCACGTCAATCGCACCGGCGATATCGGGTTCTTCAAGCTCGAGGCCGAATCGGGCGTCGCCGCGGGCGTGCGCCGAATCGAGGCCGCGACGGGGCAGGGCGCGCTCGATTCCATTCGCCGCCGCGAGCGAATCCTGGAAACGATCGGCGGCCATCTGGGGGCCCGTGACGACGCCGCGGTCGAGCGCCTGCAGCGCCTGCTCGCGCGCGAGAAGGAGCTCGAGAAAAAACTCCGCGCGCTCGAACAAAAGCTGGTCGCAGGAGAAGGCGCGGCGGGCGGCGCCGATGCGGAGAAGCTTCGCGAGGCCGGGGGCGTGAAAATCGTCACGCGGCGCGTCGAGGGCGTCGACCCGCGGGCGCTCCGCGAGATGGCCGACCGGATGCGGCAGAAGTACGGCTCCGCGGTGGTCGCGCTGGGTTCGGTCGTTGACGACAAGGTGGCAATCGTGGTCGCCGTCACGTCCGATCTAACCTCTCGAATCAAGGCCGGCGATATCGTCAAGCAGATCGCGCCGATCGTCGGCGGCACGGGCGGCGGACGGCCGGATTTCGCGCAGGCCGGAGGCCGCGACGCCTCGCGGCTGGACGAGGCGTTGGAACGGGTCGCCGCGCTGGTCGCGTAACCGCTCCTGGATGCTCGCGCGCACGCTTAATTTGGCCGTCATAAAGCCGGGCTTTAAAAGTGAACACGAAAAGAGCTACGATCGACGACTACCCGGCGGATCGTCCGCTCCGGCTCTGCGGACCCGGACGCCGCGAATAGACGGCACAGAGGCTTAGCAACACCATTTCTCAGTCAGCCACCGAAGATTCCCTCGAACTCCACTTCGACGACCATCGGTTCTTTACCGATCTTCTCGGTCAGCACGACGCACACGTTCATGTGATCGAGCAGGCGCTCGGCGTGCGGATTGGCGTCAATGGCAGTACGCTGCGCATCTCGGGCGCACATGCGGACCAGGCGCTGGCCGGCAAGGTGCTGAGCGATCTCTACGAGATCGTGAAGCAGGGCCATCCGATCTACCCGAGCGACGTCGAATACTCGGTCCGGATCGTGCGCGCCGACCGCAACGTCGATCTCAAGGATATTTTCCTCGATACCATCTACATCTCCGCGCACAAGCGCGTGATCGCGCCCAAGAGCGTCAACCAGAAGCGCTATATCGACGCGATCCGTTCGCACGACATCGTCTTCGGGATCGGACCTGCCGGGACCGGCAAGACATACCTGGCGATGGCGATGGCGCTGGCGGCGCTGATGAAGAACCAGGTCACGCGGATGGTGCTCTGCCGGCCGGCGGTCGAGGCCGGCGAGCGGCTGGGCTTTTTGCCCGGCGACCTGGCGGAGAAGGTCAATCCGTATCTGCGCCCGCTCTACGACGCGCTGCACGACATGGTCGATTTCGACCGCGCTCGCCGGATGCTCGAGCGCGGCACGATCGAGGTCGCGCCGCTCGCCTTTATGCGCGGCCGCACGCTCAACGATTCGTTCATCATCCTCGACGAGGCGCAGAACACGACCTCGGAGCAGATGAAGATGTTCCTCACCCGCCTGGGCTATAGCTCCAAGGCGGTGATCACGGGCGATATCACGCAAATCGATCTTCCTAGCGGCAAGCTTTCGGGATTGAAAGAGGCGCGCACCGTGCTCGCCCGCACGCCCGGTATTTCGTTCGTCCACTTCGACGAGCGCGACGTCGTGCGCCATCGCCTGGTGCAGGCGGTGATTACCGCCTACGAGGCGGCCTCCGAGGGGCGGCTCGATCTCCTGCCCGACAACGGAAGCAAACTCGCGAAGGAATAGGCGGTGGCGGTCGCGCTGCGATGCGAGGGCGGCCGCGGGCGGCCGTACGCGGCGCAGCTCCGTGCCGACGGGCGGCGCCTGATGGCGCTTCTGGGCGTTGCGGGGTGCGAGCTGTCGGTTGTGATCGCCGGCGACGATTTCGTGCACGCGCTCAACCGCGAGTTTCGCGGCAAGGACCGGGCAACCGACGTGCTGTCGTTCTCGCAGCTCGAGGAGACCACATCTGAGGAGATGCCGTCGGACACCGCGTATCCGGGGCGGCGGCGCGGGCGCATCGCGCCCGCGCCGCCGCCGCTCGGCCCCGCGGCGGGCGCCGCACTCGGCGACGTTGTGATTTCCGTGGATACGGCGGGCCGGCAGGCGCGACGTCTCGGCGTCGCGCCTGCGGCGCGGATGCGGACGCTGCTGGTGCATGGATTGCTGCACCTGCTGGGCTACGACCACGAGCGCTCGCCCGCCGACGCGCGGCGGATGTTCGCGCGCGAGCGCGAACTGGCCGCGGCGTTGCGGCGCATCAGCTCGAGAGCACCCGCGAGCGCCAGACCAAAGCCGCGAAGTTCAAAGCCGAGGCCGCGGAGCGCAAAGGCAAAACTGCGGGGCGCAAAAAAATGAGCAGGCGGCGTCTGAAGGTACCGGCGGCCGCGACGCTCACCCATTTCACGCGCGCCGCAAAGACCTCGTCGGCGCTGGACAACCTCGTTGCCATCCTGCGCGACGGCGTCATTCGCTGCTCGACCCGGATGGTACGCGAGGGGCGCGCCGTTGTATGCCTGTTCGACGTGCCGGTGCGCGACTTGCGCCTTCTGCTTGACCGGCGTAACCGCCGCCGCTATGAGCCCTTCGGGATCGCGATCGATAAAAGGTATGCTTTCCGGGCGGGAGCCCGGCCGGTTGTCTATATGCCGTGGCGCGAGGCCGAAAATCTGCTGGCGCCGGGCGAACGATGGCGCGTGGTGGCCCTTGAGCTTGAACGGAAGACACCAATTGATTGGAGCTATGAGCGCGAATGGCGGATGGCGGGCGATCTCGCTTTGCCGGCCGGCCGTGCGGTTGCGCTGGTCGAGACCTGGCGCGACGCCGACGAAATCTACGATCGCTTCCAAGGCCATCCCCCATGCGCCGGCCTGATACCGCTTCGCGAGCTATTCGGGACATCCTGAACGGCCCGCTCAATGCTTCGACCCGCCTTGCGCTGTGCGTCATCAGCGGTATTGCGTTGGGTGTCGCCTTTCCCAAGTTCGACATCAATCTCCTCGCATGGATCGCCTTCGTTCCGCTGCTCCAGGCGATCGAGGGCGAGAGTATGGGCCGGGTCTTCGGCTACGCCTTCTTCCAGGCGTTGGTCTGCTATGTCATCTCGCTCTACTGGATCGAGTACACGCTCCATCACTTCGCCGGCGTCAATCCGATCCTCGCCGCCGGGCCGCTGGTCCTGTTGGCGGCGATCATGGCGCTGTTTGCGGGACTAGCGATCTGGGCCGCCGAGTTCACGACGGTACGCCTTGGGTTGCCGATTTTCGTGACCCTGCCGATCGCATGGCCGGCAGTGGAATGGCTCCGCAGTTTCTTTCCGATCGGATTCCCGTGGAATTTGCTCGGCTACACGGCTTACCGGAACCTTCAACTGATCCAGTTCGCGGAGATAACCGGCGTTTACGGCGTCTCGGCGCTGATCGTGTTCTTCAATGCCGTGGTCTTCGTCGTGATCTTCGGCCATCATACGCGACGCGTGCAGACCTGGAGCCTCGGGACGCTGACGGCCCTGATGCTCGCGGTGCTCGCCTTCGGGGCGATCCGGATGGATACACTCGCGTCAGAACGGCCGGCCGGAAAAATCCGGGTGGCCATGGTCCAGGGCGATATCCCGCAGAGCATCAAATGGGACCCTGGGTTTCTCGCCAGCAGCTTTGACGTTTATGTCGACCAGACCGAACAGGCCGCGCGCCATCACGTTGACCTCGTGGTATGGCCGGAGGCGGCGGCCGCGTTCTTCTTTCAGCCGACGCCGCTCTATCCGCCGCGCTTCGCCGCCGACGCGATCTATCGCGACCGCCTGCTCAAGCTCGCCACCGACACCGCCACTCCGATCCTGTTCGGCGCGCCGGCGCTCGGTGTCGCCCCCGACGGCGTGGTCGGCACCTACAACCGCGCCTACCTGGTCTCGGGCGAGGGCAAGGTGGCCGGCTTTTACGACAAGATTCAGCTGGTGCCCTTCGGCGAGTATGTGCCGATGCGCCCGCTGCTGGGGCTGATCGTCAACCGCATCGTGCACGGCTTCGGCGACATGATTCCGGGCACAGCGCAGACGCTCTTTCCGGTCAAGGGCGCGCAGCTCGCCGTGCTGATCTGCTACGAGAGCATCTTTCCCGACCTGACCCGGCGGGCGGTCAAGGGAGGCGCCAACGTCCTGCTCAACATCACCAACGACGCCTGGTACGGCGAGAGTTCGGCGCCCTACCAGTTGCTCGCGATGGCCGCGATGCGCACGGTCGAGACCAAGGTCCCGATGGTGCGGGTGGCCAACACCGGGGTAAGCGCGATAATCGACGCCGACGGCAGCATCACGGCGCGCACGCCGCTATTTAAGCGCGGCACGGAGATCGAGGACGTGAGCTGGCGACCGCGGCGCACGATCTACACGATGGCCGGCGATCTGTTCTCGGAGGTTTGCTTCGTGCTGACGCTGGTCGGCGTGCTGCTCGCGATCCTGCGCGGCCGCGGCGCGCAAGCTATGCCCTCGCCGGTCGCGGGAGCGCTCAATCGCAACGGAAAAAGCGGTTGACGCAACGGCGGCGCTGCGCTCGCGCCGAGGGCCATTAAGCTTAAGCTCCGCATCTGGCACAATGAACCGGATAGCGGGAAACGCTCCCGCACGGAGTGAGACATCGTATGGAACTCAGCGAAATGCGCGATCAGATAGCCGACTTCGAGATTCGCACCGAGAAACTCGGGAGGCGTCTTTGACGTCGCGAGCCTCAAGTCCCGCCATGAAGAACTGCTGAAAGAGACCGGCAAGCCCGGCTTCTGGGATCGGCCGGACGCCGCCCAGGCTACGCTCAAGGAAAACGATCGCATCAACGAACTGCTCACGGGCTTCGAGCGGCTGCGCACGGCGCTCGACGAGGCGCGGCTCTTTTTATCGATGGCCGAAGAGGAGGGGGGGGAGGGCTCCGAGGCGGCCCGCGAAACGGAAGCGGCGCTCAACAAGACGCGCGCCGAAATCGAGCGCCAGGAATTGCAGGTGATGCTCGGCGGCGAGTACGATCGTCTCGGCGCGATCGTTTCGATCCATCCGGGCGCCGGCGGGCTCGAGGCGCAAGACTGGGCCGATATGCTCCTCAGGCTGTACCTGCGATGGGCCGAGCGCCACGGCTACAAGACCGACCTCGCCGACCTGCAGCCGGGTGAAGGCGGCGGGATCAAGAGCGCGACCTTCACCGTCGAGGGCGACTACGCCTACGGCTACCTCAGGGCCGAAGCGGGAATCCATCGCCTCGTGCGCATCTCGCCCTTCGACGCGAACGCACGGCGTCATACCTCATTCGCATCGGTCTTCGTTTTTCCGGCGATCGACGACAAGGTCGAGGTGACGATCAATCCCGCCGATCTGCGCGTCGATACTTTCCGCGCAAGCGGCGCCGGCGGCCAGCACGTCAACAAGACCGACTCCGCCGTGCGCATGACGCACATTCCGACCGGGATCGTGGTGAGTTGCCAGAACGAACGCTCGCAGCACAAGAACCGCGCGATGGCGATGAAGATTCTGCGCGCGCGGCTGTTCGAGCTCGAAGAGCGCAAAAAGCGCGAGCAGTTCGAGCAGTTCAGCAAGGAGAAGAAGGACATCACGTGGGGCAGCCAGATCCGCTCCTACGTCCTCCAGCCCTACCGCATGGTGAAGGACCATCGCACCGGCGTCGAAATCGGCAACACCGACGCGGTGCTCGACGGCGCGATCGATCCGTTTATCGAGGCCTTCCTGATGGGCGTGCGCAAGGCGGGCGCCGAGGTTGCGCCGGCCTGACGCGGCGCGTCCGCTTGCACGGCGCGTGTGCGATGGCGCAGAGTCTAAGAGCGCCTGCGTTGCGCCGCGCTCTGCACCTGCGGCCCCGGAGAGATTCGAGCTTAAGGAGATTCTATGATCGACGTTTATTTCTGGATGACGCCCAACGGCTACAAGGTCACGATCGCGCTCGAAGAACTGGGGATGCCTTACAACGTCATCCCGATCAATATCGGCAAGGGCGACCAATTCAAGCCCGAGTTTCTCAAGATCAGTCCCAACAACAAGATTCCCGCGATGGTCGATTCGGAGGGTCCGGACGGCAAGCCGATCTCGCTTTTCGAGTCCGGCGCGATCCTGATTTATCTCGCCGACAAGAGCGGGAAATTGATGCCGAAGGATGCGCGCGGGCGCTACAACGTGCTCGAGTGGCTGATGTTCCAGATGGCGAGCGTCGGTCCGATGCTCGGCCAGGCGCATCACTTCCGCCGCTACGCGCCGGATCAGATTCAGTACGCGATCGACCGCTACACTAACGAAGCCAAGCGCATCTACAACGTGATCGACAAGCGTCTCGGAGAGGTTCCGTACCTCGCCGGCGACTATTCGATCGCCGACATCGCGACCTATCCGTGGCTCCGCCCGCACAAATGGCAGGGACAGGATCTGGAGGACTTTCCGAATCTGAAGCGCTGGTACGATGACCTGGAAAAGCGTCCGGCGGTGCAGAAAGGATGCGCGGTAATGGCCGAGCAGCTGCATCACGGGCCGCCGGACAAGCAGTCCTGGCAGACGTTGTTCGGCCCCAAGCAGTACGAGAAGCGTTAGAGGCGAAGCCGCGGCGCGTCTCTTTGAGCGCTCAGCAGCGGGCGTTCAACCGCGATTGGCGTCGAGCAGCTTCAGCAGCGTGTGCACGGTCTCGGTCGCGGGCACGCTCAGCCCGCGGCGGCGCGCGGCGCGGAGCACCGCTCCGCTTATCGCGTCGTACTCGAGGCGCTTGCCGCGTTCGAGGTCCTGCAGCGTTGAAGGCTTGACCGCGCTCGCGTTGGAGAAATTGCGGGCGACGTTGTAGAGCGCCTCGACGTCTTCGTCGGATATGTTCGCGCCCTCGGCGCGGCCCACGATCGCGGTCTCGCTCATCAGGCGATGCACCAGGGCGGCGCCTTCGGGCTCGGCAAACATCCCGCCGAGCGTGCAGCGCGCGAGCGTGCTCACCGTGTTGGTGCCATTGTTGCCCATCAGTTTCTTCCAGCGCACGCTCTTCAGATCGCGCGTGAACTGGCCGAAAACTCCGGCACGTTTGAAAGCCTCCGCGATCCGCTGCGCGCGCGGCGTGTCGGCGCCATCGAGTTCGCCGAACTCGACGATGCCGGATGCGGTATGCAGCAGCTTGCCCGGCGCAGTCAGTTCGGCGCCCACGCGCGCGTTGCCGCCCATAACCGATTTCCGCGGCAACACCGTGCAAAGCGCGTCTTCATTCTCGACCCCGTTCTGGATCGTCATCACCGCGCCGTCTGCGGCGAGGCATCCGTCGAGCTGTCCGGCGGCGGCCACAGTGTCGTAGGACTTGACGCAGAACAGGATCAGTTCGTACGGGGCGAATTCGCGCGGGTCGCCGGTTGCCTTGACCTGGAGGACGAAATCGCCCTGGATGCTTTTGACTTCGAGGCCATGCTCGCGGAGCGCGCGCAGGTTTTCGCCGCGCGCGCAGAAATATACTTCCTCGCCGGCGCGCTGCAGGCGCGCCCCGTAGAAGAGTCCTACCGCGCCTGCCCCCATGATCAGAATTTTCATCGTTGACTCCTCAGGCGGCGCGGGCAAGCGCTTCCTGCCACAGGCGCGTTACCGCGGCGCGCAGCTCTTCGAGCGTGCCGTCGTTGCGAAGCACCGAGGTTGCGTACTTGCGTCGCTCCTCGTCCGGGAGCTGCGCGCGGATGCGCGCCTCGGTCTGTTCGGGCTTGAGCCCGCGGTCGCGCTCGACCCGTTCGACCACCTGTGCGCGCGAGGCTGTGACCAGCCAGATCTCGTCGAACAGCGGCTGCCAGTTGGCTTCGATCAGGATTGCCGCCTCGATTACGATCGGCCGCGTTTCGCCGCCGCGGCGCATCGCCGCGACCATCTCGCCCATGCGCGCGAACATTTTCGGATGCACGATCGCGTTGAGCCGCTTGAGCGCCGCCGGGTCGGCAAAGACGATCGGTCCAAGCTTGCGCCGGTCGATCGTGCGGTCGGGGGCGAGAATTCCTTCGCCGAACGCATCGATCAATTCCCGGTAAGCGGGAGCGCCCGGCTGATAGATCTCGTGGCCCACCTTGTCGGCGTCGATCGCGGGCGCGCCCAGCTCGGCCAGAATCTTTGCCGCCGTGCTCTTGCCCGATCCGATTCCGCCCGTGAGTCCGATTGTGATTGGTTTCATCGCGATTGAATCGTTGTGCCGCCGCGGCGGGCCAGGCAGGCCGGCTAGCCCGCCGCCTCGCGTCCCCACGACTGCAGATTGTAGAGGTAGCTGAAGAAGCCGCCGCGCGAAAGCAATTCGGCGAAGGTGCCCTGCTCTGCGATTTCGCCGTCGCGCAGGACCAGGATGCGATCTGCGTTCTGAATCGTGGAGAGCCGATGCGCGATCACCAGCGTGGTGCGGCCGCGCATGGCCTCACGCACCGCCGCCAGCACCAGCGCCTCGGTCTCCGCGTCGAGCGCGCTGGTCGGCTCGTCCATCACCAGCACCGGCGCGTCGCGGAGCAGGGCCCGCGCGATCGTCACCCGCTGCGCCTCGCCCTCGGAGAGGCTGTGGCCCCCCTGGCCGACGATCTCGTCGAGGCCGGAGGGCAGCCGCGCGATCACCGGGTCGAGGCGGGCAGCCGTGGCGGCGCGTTCGATCTCGCGCACGCTCGCGCCCGGACGGCCGAGCGCGATATTCGCGCGCATCGTGTCGTACAGCACCAGCGGTGGCTGCAGCACCATCGCGACGTTTTGCCTTAGCGACTCCAGGGTGAAATCCAGCGCGTCGTGCCCGTCGATTTTGATCACGCCCTGTTGCGGTTCGTAAAAGCGCACCAGCAGGCTCGCCATCGTCGTCTTGCCCGCGCCGCTCGGCCCGACGATCGCGATCGTTTCGCCGCGCCCGGCGCGAAAGCTCACGCCCTTGAGCACCAGGTGGCCCGGCGTGTAGCCGAAAACGACGTCGGCGAACTCGATCTCGCCGCCCGCGCGTCCGAGCGTGCGCGCTCCAGGACGGTCCTTGACTTCGGGTTCGATCGCGAGCAACTCCAGGCATCGGCGCAGCCCCGCCAACGCACCCTGCACCATGCCGTAGGTCTGGAACATCTGGTTGATCGGCGCATAGAGAGAGGCGAGGTAAGTGGCGAAAATGATCAGATCGCCGATCGTGAGACGGCCGCTCATCGTGTGCAGCGCGCCGATATAGATCGCGAGCGCCGTGCCGATCGCAATCAGGACGTTGACCGCGCCCGCGTATCCGGTCTGCAGGATGTAGAGCTTGAGCGTTTCGCCCAGGCTCTCCGTGCTGGATTCGACGAACTCGCGGTAGGATTCGGCCTCGCGGGTGAAGGCCTGGACCACGTGGATCGCGGCGAGCGAGCGATGGGCCACCGTGTAGAGGCGGCTTTCCTTGACCCGCGCGGCGGCGGCGGCGCGATCGATCGGTTTGCTGGCGGTTGCGATCAGGACCGCCAGCAGCGGCACCACTCCGAGCGCCACCAGCGTCAGCTCCGCGTCGATACGCATCATCACGACGAACATCTCCGCCAGCATCACCAGGGAGGAGAGCAGCGGGAACAGCCCGTTCATCGCGATGGTCTGGACCGAGAAGGTGTCGTACGTGATTCGCACCATCAGATCGCCGATCGGGCGGCCGCGATGGAACGACAGCGAAAGTCGCTGCAGATGGTCGAACATCTCGGCGCGCAGGTCGTTGACCATCCGCTGGCCGATCGAAATCGAAATGTAGTTGTTGAAGACATTGATCAGGCCGAGCACGAGGTAAAGCACCACGAGGCCCGCGCAGACGGCGGCCAGCAGATGCACGGACGAAAGCCCGATGGCGAACGCGGGCCACGCCGCGCCAAGCGGAGCGCCGCGCAGAACGTTGTCGATCACGATCTTGAGCGGCCAGGGCTTGAGCACTTCGAGTGCGGCCGAAATCGTCACGCATACCACGGCCAGCGCGAGCCGGCCCAGATGCAGCCGCGCGCGGCGCAACACCACGCCGATGAGCCCGAGCGTGCCCATCAGGCGGCTTCTTCTTCCACGTGGGCGCGGGCGCCGAGCGCTGCCGCGGCGTCGGCGGCTGCAGCCTTGAGCGCGGCGGGCATACGGCTTAGATGCAGCACGGCGAGCGCCGCCGCGCATATTCCCGCGCTCGCGGCCGCGGCGATAGCACCCACGCCGGAGAAGCCCGTCGCGAGCATCAGCACGACGATCGCCGCTGCACCGATCGCGATTCGCCGTCCGGCAGGCAGCGCGCGCCATGACAGGGCGACGCGGCCGTCCTCCAGTTCGAGGCCGTTCAGGTGCACGCGCATCGCAGGCGGAATCACAACGATGATGTCGTAAACTTCGTAACGGTCGCCGGCCGCGGCAGCCAGCCCGCGGCGGACCAACGCCGTGCGCATCGCCTCCAGCAGCGGTTGGATACCGCCGTGGCCGAAGGGCTCCGCCAGCGTGACCAGCACGCGGCCGCGCGCGCGTACGGTCGCAGCCTCGTCGTCCGCCGGACCGGGTCCCGGCGTGGAGTTCCATTTGACGCGTTCGCGCTCGGCGCTGCGGGCGAGCGCTCCGGCAAGCGCCGCGACCGCAAGCAACGCGCGCGACACGGGGGTCATTCTGACGCTGACCGACGGTCTTGCGATCGCCGCGAGGCGAAGCGCGCTTGCGAACGTCAGCGCAAGCGCGGCGCATCCAAGCCACCCCATCGGCGCGCTTGCCAAACCGGCGACGGCCATGACGATCGCGATCGCGACCCACGCCGCGGTGAGCGGCAGTTGCACCAGCGGAGAAGTTCCGCTGTCCGGATAGACGCTTTGAAAAAGACCGCGGCCGAAAGCCCCGTAATAGATCCGCGCGCCGCCAAGCAGGCCGCTTAGCCACGAGGCGCCGCCATACATCGAGCCCGTGCCGCCTTCCTTCATCGGATACTTGCGAAACAGCAGACCCTCGCCGCGGCCGTATCCGCGTTGCTGTTCGACGTAGGCCGCAAGCGTCGCGCGGCGCTCATGGATGACGACCGCGGCGGGCGCGCTCGCGATGGCCATCTTTTTCTCGCCAAGCCGCCACGAGAAATCGACGTCGTCGCCGGCCGCAGTGAACATCGGATCGAATCCGCCGGTTGCACGGACCGCCGTCTTGTCGACGATCATGTTGCATCCGCAGAGTTGTTCGAGCGTGTCGTCGCCGGCGCGGACCTCGCGCGGTTGCCCGGGCGCGGCGGCGATCGCGGCGGCGAGCGCCGAGGCGGGCGGCGGCGCGAAATTGAGGCCGCCGGCCGCCGCCGCTTCGCGCCGCGTTAGCGATTCCGCCAGATGGTAGAGCCAATCGCGATCGGCACACGCATCGGCGTCGATGAAAGCGACCGCGCTTCCGGCGGCGGCCTCGATTCCGCTGTTGCGCGCGGCGGCGAGTCCGCGATGCTCCACGCGCAGCATCCGCACGCCGGCCCGCGCCGCGATCTCTCCGGTCTTGTCGCTCGAACCGTCGTCGACGACGATGGTTTCGTAGTCCGGGTAGTTGAGCTGGGCGAGCGATGCGAGGCAATCGGCGAGCGTCGCTTCCGCGTTGTAAGCGGGCACCACTACCGAAAGTTTCGGAGGATGTTTCAGCGGCGGCGGCAGCGGGGATTGGAAGACTGCGCTGACTGCGTCGAAGGCGAGTTTGCGCGCGCGCTCACGGGTCACGAGCCCGAAGGCCCAGTCCGCGATTTCCGCGCCGCCGGTATGCCATTCGTCGGTGAAGGCGAACACGATAAATCCCGAGAGCCCCAGCTCAAACGCCGCGCGCGCCTGCCACGTGAGGAGTTCGGCCTGATGCTCTTCGCCCTCGCGGATGGTGTCCATTCCCGTTTCGCTCAATACCAGCGGACGATCGCCCGTCGCCGCCATCAGATGGGTCAGGTAGCGGCGAAAGTCGGGCTCGCGATGCAGGTACACGTTGAAGCAGATGAAATCGAGGAAACTCAGATCGAGATATTCGGATGACGGATAGTTGGAATAGGTGAAGAGCGAGTCGGGCGCGATGCTTTTGCCGAGGTCGTAGAGATCGCTCATGAAGCGGCTGACCGCGCGCGCGCCGTGCCAGCGGACGATATCGGAGCGGATCTCGTTGCCGAGGCTGAAGGCGAAGATGACGTCGGCGTAGCGGCGCATCTCGCTCACCGATGTGCGGATGGTGTTGCGAATATCGGCGGACATCTGGCGCGAGTCGAGAAACGCCATGTGAAATGGCCACGGCATCCCGACCATCAGGCGCAATTGGTGATTCGCGGCCAGCTCGAACATCCACGGTGGCGGTGGCACGTACGTGCGGACCACGTTGGCGCCGAGCTCACGCATCAGCGCGAAATCCTGTGCCGCACGTTCGGGTTCCGGATAACGCTCGCCGCGCGAATTGGGGCTGAACGGCCCGTAAGAAACGCCGCGTGCGTGAAACTTACGCTCACCCTCGAACAGAAATTTGCCGCGTGCGACCAGACGATCCATTCCGATGAGCTAATCGTAAACAATCAGAACGCGCAACGCGCCCGTGCGCGCACGCGCGGCTCGCTTGGCGGCGAAGCTCGCAGGCGGCGTCAGAGCATCAGACCAATCCGTGGATCTTCGCGAACGGATCCCAGGACGGATCGCGATGCCATTCGTATTCCATCCGGATAGCGATTTGCTCGGCAGTGTTTACGTCCACCAGCCTCGCGATCATCGCGAGCGCCATATCGATTCCGGCCGAGACTCCCGACGACGTGGTGAACTTGCCGTCCTCGACCCATCGCGCCTGCCCGACCCATTGGACTGCCGGGCCCTGCGAGGTCACCCACTTGAAGGCGAGCTTGTTCGAGGTCGCGCGGCGTCCGTCGAGCAATCCGGCGCACGCGAGCAGCGCTGCGCCGGTGCATACGGAAGTCACGACCTCGGCTTGCGCTGCGCGTCGCCGCAGCCATTCCAGCAGCGCCGCGTTGTTGACCTCCCGCCGCGTGCCGATACCGCCCGGCACAAGGATCACGTCGATTGGCGGACAATCGGCGAGCGCATAGTCGGCGACGGCGCGTGGCCCCTGCGCGCTTCTAATCGGTCCAGGCGTTTCGGCGGCCGCGACGATTGTGTATGCGCGGGTAATTTCCGCGAGCATTCCCCACGCTTGCAAAGGGCCGAATACATCGAGCAGTTCGAAGCCCTCGAAGAGCAGCACGCCGACGGTTTTCCGCGATGCCATCAAGCCTCCCATTCGCGCGCGGAGCTATATGTGCGCGGAGCGTGAAGGTTAACCACGGACGTCGCGGCGGGCAAGTGCGCGCGCTAGCCCGCCGCGGCGTGGCAGCTGCCCGGTGCGCCGCCGCCGCCCCGGCCGCTGCCTCGGCGAGCGCTGCTGGAGCGGCCGTTTTACGGTCGCTCCAGCAGCGCTCGCGCCGCGTCGCTGTATACGCCCGGCGCGTCGTACATCACCAGCGGCGGCTCGACTTCGACTTCGACCCCGCCGCCCTTGCGCGCCTCGACCAGCACGGTCGAGGCGCTGGCGGCGGCGTAGGGATGGACGAAGCGGATGCGCTTGGGCTCGAGGCGGCGGCGGCGCAGCGCCGAGACAAGCTCGGCGCTGCGCGCGGCGGATAAGACGAAGGCAGCGCGGCCGCCGTGGCGCGCGTAGCGCGCCGCGGCCGCGACGAAATCCTCGAGGCGGGCCGCCGCCTCGCCCCGAGCGAGGCGGCGGCCGGCGAGCGGACTTTCACGCCCGCTCAGGCGGGCGCGAAACGGCGGGTTGGCGAGCACCAGGTCGAAGCCGCCGGCAGCCGTCCCGAGCGCGCCGCGGTTTCGCAAGTTGCCGCAGATGGCTCGGACCATGCCGAGACCGTTGAGCGATACGTTGCGCGCGATGAGCGCAGCGAGCGCCGGTTGAAGCTCGAGCGCGATCACTTCGTGCGGCTTGACGAGGGCGGCGTAGATCAGTGCGACGACGCCGCATCCCGCGCCCAAGTCGAGCACGCGCGCGGCCGGCCGCGCGGCGGCGAAGCGCGCGAGCAGCACGGAGTCGACCGAGAAGCGGTAGCCGCGGCGCGGCTGGTAAAGGCGCAGCGCCCCGCCTAGGATCATGTCGAGAGTTTCTTCCGCGGTCGATTCAATCATGGATTCCGCCGATCAGGGCGAGCGTTACGCACGGATCTTTCGCAAGGCCGGCGTCTATCTCGCCAACGGCAACCTAGCGCGCGCGCTCGAGGTGCTCAAAGAGGGATGCGACCTCGCCGAGCGCGAGGGCCATCCGAAGATGGCGCGCCTTTTCGCGGCCGAGATCGAGCGGGCGAAAACGCCGGCCGCTCCGGAGAATGAATAGCCCAAATTCCAGCCCCGCTTGACGGTTCGCGGATCGTACTTACCTTCTTTTTAGCAAGGCGCGCAGGGAAACGAGCCCGGCGTGCGCAGCAAAAATCAAATGCGACCGGCATAACTGCGGTCGGAAGGATTTGCACAATGGAAGTGGTACTGGGAAACGGCTACGCGAACGGATGGCTGTACGACCGGATGAACAGGCTCAACCGGCTGTTCAACGAAACGGGTCTGCTCGGTGAAACGGGACGGGTGGCTCAAACCCATGTGACGCCGCGCGCCGACGTGGTCGAGGATAGCGAGGGATATCATTTCTACTTCGACATGCCGGGCATCAAGGCCGATTCGGTCAATGTCCAGGTCGAGGACGGCAGCTTGGTGATCGAGACCGAGCGCAAGCGTCCGGAGTGGTCGAAGGAGGCCGAGATTCATCTGGCGGAGCGCAGCTACGGAACGATCCGCCGGGCGTTCACGATGCCTGAGGACGCGAGCGCCGATGCGATCAAGGCGACCTATCGCGACGGCGTGCTCGAGGTGGCGGTGGCCAAGAAGCCAGAGGCCAAGCCGACCAAAATCAAGGTCAACGTCGAGAACTAAGGCCCCGCGCGGCGCGCCGCAC
>DATJXN010000073.1 GCA_035500095.1 Candidatus Binataceae bacterium | reverse complement strand
CTTCATCGCCAGGTTGCGCTCGCGGATCCGATGAAGACACAGATGCCGCGCCGCCGCCTCGCTATCTATATTTTCGGCCTCGCTTTCAACGTCGCCCGCCTCGGCCAGTCTGAGCACCGGGCGGAGCGCTCGCAGATCGATCGTACGGGCAGGCTCGTGCGGCTCGACCTCGACCGTTCCGATACGCACGCCGGCCTCACTCTCGACAACCACTCGGTCGCCGCGATTAAGCGTGAGTCCTCCGGCGAGGAAATTGTAAAGGTGCCCGACCGCAAGGAAGCTGACCCCGACAATCCGGGGCAGTTCCGGCGCGCCCTCGAACGGATCGGTCTGGTCGGGCACTATCTGCTGCTCCCCAGCGTCGCGCCCACGCTCATCCACCACTGCTCGGCCTGGAGGCGCGGATTCGCCATCGCGTCGATCGCGGCGCCCGCCTCGACCGCACCCTTGAGGCTGGCAAGTAGCGCGTCGAGCGCGAAGCTTTCGGCCATTTTCGTCATCGTCTCCGCGACTTCGGGCGCGGCCGCGGCCGGCGGCGTCCGCAAGAGCTTGAAACACAGTATTTCCTCAAGCACCCGCGCGATCAACTCGAAGTTCTCGGCCGCCTGCTCGCGGCTGGCGAAGAATTCCTGCGCGAGCGCCTGGGCCCGGGCGAAGTCGAGCCGCCGCGCGCCGCCGAGCGCGCTCAACAGCTCGCGGATCGGCGGTTCGGCGCCGCCCGCGAGCCGGAGCGCGCGGCCGGCGCTGCCCCGCGCCAGACGCGCGAGCGCCGCGGCGCGCCCGGCGTCCAAGCCCAGCCGCCCGGCGACTATCGCCTCGATATCGGCAACGTCGAGCGGCGCAAAACGCACCAGGCGCAGGCGCGAACGCACCGTATCGATCAGCGCACGCTCGCTTTCGGCAACCGTGAAGACGATCGCGTGTCCGGGCGGTTCCTCGAGCGTCTTGAGCAGGGCGTTTTGCGCCGGGATGCCGAGCGTCTCGGCGTCGTCGATAATCGCGACGCGGCGCGCGCCGCGGCTCGGCCGCGTGCCAAGGCGTGCGATCAATTCGCGCACCTGCTCGATCAGCACTTCGCTGCGGCCTTCGGCCCGCGTGATCGCGGTGAAGTCCGGATGCACGCCGCCGGCCACCTGCACGCACGACGCACAGCACTCGCATCGCGTCGACGACGCCGCGCTCGCGCGTTCGGCACTGCGTCCGCGGCGCGCCGGCTTTGCCCCCTCGCGCACCGGGCAACTCTCGACCCGGCAACAGAAGCCGGGGCCTGGCGCGCGTTCGCAGAGCAGCGCGTGAGCGAATCCGCGCGCGACCATGGCCTTGCCCACCCCGCGCGGACCCGCCAGCAAGTAGGCATGCGCAGGACGAGAAAGAAGTTCCGCGTTGAGGCGCTCGATGGTTTCGCGATTGCCGCGCACGCCGTCAAGCGGCATCAGTGACCCACCAGCCGCTCGACCGCGATCAGGACCTCGGTGCTGACCGTCGCCAGCTCGCGCGTCGAATCGATAACCGTGACGCGGTCCGGCTCGGCGCGCGCGATGGTCGCGAAGCCCTCGCGCACCCGGCGATGGAATTCCGCCTGTTCGCCCTCGAAACGGTCGTAGCCGCGCACGTCGCTCCGCGCGCGGGCGCGCGTGCGCTTAAGTCCGACCTCGACCGGGCAGTCGAGCACGATCGTGAGCCCGGGACGGATGCCGTCGCTGGCAAGCCGGTTGAGCTCGCCGACGAGTTTAAGATCGAAGCCGCGGCCGTACCCCTGGTAAGCGGTGGTCGAGTCGGAGTAGCGGTCGGAGATAACGATCTCGCCCGCTTCCAGAGCAGGGCGGAGCTTTTCGCGCACGTGCTGCGCGCGGTCAGCCAGGACCAGCAGAAGCTCGGAGGCGACTCCGAGCGAGATCGCCGGATCAAGGAAGATTGCGCGAATCGCTTCGCCCGCGCGCGTCCCGCCGGGCTCGCGCGTGAGCGTCACGCGCCGGCCGCGCCGGCGCAGTTCGTCGGCCAGGATCGCCGCCTGTGTCGTCTTGCCCGAACCCTCGACGCCTTCGAGCGTGATGAAGATACCGGCCGCCATCAGCGCGATAGATACCAGCTTGTCAGCTGCGGTTGAAGGAGCGTGTAAAAACCGGCCGCCAGCGACAGGAAGGGACCGAACGGAACGGCGGTCGCGAGCAGCGCGTGTTCCTCGTTTTCCGCGGCCGCGCTGTCAGGCGCCTCAGCGCCGATCGACGCTGCCACCCTGTCGGCCCCGCCCGCCGCGCCGGTCATCGCAGGAGCGGGAGGAGCGGCGGCGGTTTCGCGCATCCCGGGCGGCAATTCGGGCGGACCGGTGGGAGTTCCAAACAATCCTACCGCGAGCCCGCCGAACGATCCCAGCAGCGCGCCGAAAAACAGCGTGAACAGCACGCCCTGCCATCCGATAAACGCCCCGACCATCGCGAGCAGGAAGACGTCACCGAGGCCGACGCCCTCCTTTCCGCGCACGAGTTGGTAAACATAGCCGGTCAAAAACAGGACTCCGCCGCCGGCGGCTATCCCGATGAGCGAATTTTTCCATCCAACCTCGGGTATGAACAGCGTCGTCAGCGCAAATCCCACCGGCACCCCGGGAAATGTGATCAGGTTGGGGATGAGCCGCCAATCGTAATCGACCAGGGAGGCGATGAGCAGTGCGGTGACGAAGATGAAGCGCGAAATAGCGTTGCCCAACGGGAAATTGACGTACAGCAGGAGCGCGGCCAGCGCCAGCGCAAGCTCGCCTGCGGGATGGCGCGCGCGAATCGGCGCGCCGCACATCACGCAGCGCCCGCGCGAGGCGAGATAGGAGAAGATCGGGATGTTGGCCCACCAGGGAATCGGGCGCTCGCAGTTTTCGCAGAACGATCGCGGAGCCGCGATCGAGATGTCGCGCGGCAGGCGGTAGGCGACCGTCACCGCAAAACTGCCCACGCAGGCTCCCAGAGCCAGCGCGGCTACGTCGCCAATAATCGAAGGAACCTGCTCCATCGCCCCCCAACGGCCGGTTCTGCCGGACCCGCCGGCGTCATTTTATGGCTCCGGCGCACGCGCCGCCAGCCGTCTCGATCGCGGGCTATCGCCCGGCGCGCGTTCCCATCGCGCGGCGGATTCGCTATGGTCCGGCAAAGTCCGTCGAATGCCCGGCTTGGGTGCTGCCATGGAGCGGGAACCGCTGGAATTCTGGTTCGAGTTCGCAAGCACGTATTCGTACCCCGCCGCTTCGCGAATCGAGCGCCTGGCGGCGGCAGCCGGCGTGCCCCTGCGGTGGCGTCCGTTTTTGCTCGGCCCGATTTTCGTGTCCCAGGGATGGGGCGATTCGCCGTTCAACATTTATCCGTTGAAGGGCCGCTACATGTGGCGCGATATGGAGCGGCTGTGCGAGAAGTACGAACTTCCGTTTCGCCGCCCGAGCAAGTTCCCGCGCAGCGGACTGCTTGCCGCGCGGGTCGCCTGCATGGCGGCCGACGAGCCGTGGTGCCCGCGTTTCGTGCGCGCGGTTTTTCGCGCCAACTTTGCCGAAGATCGCGAGATCTCGCGCACTGAAACAATCGCGGAAATTCTGGCCACCCTGGGGCAGCCGCCGCGCGAGGTTCTTGCCCGAGCCGAAGCGGAGGAGAACAAGCAGCGCCTGCGCGAGCAGAGCCAGATGACCGTGGTTAAGGGCATCTTCGGCGCGCCGACCATGATCGTCGGCGACGAACTGTTCTGGGGCAACGATCGGCTCGAAGACGCGATCGCATTCTATCTGCGCCCGGGACGGAGCAGCGGCGGATAGGGGCGCGCCTCAGCGCTGGCAGCGCGGGCAATAGAAACTCGCGCGCTGGCCGACCGTCACGCTGCGGATCGCGCTCTTGCACACCTGGCACGGCTTGCCTGCGCGACCATAGACCATCAGCCGCTCGGCAAACCGTCCCGGCCGGCCGTCAGAATCGCGATAGCTGCGAAAGGTGGTGCCGCGGCTGCCGATGGCGGCGCGCAAAATCGGCGCGGTCGCAGCCACGATGCGTTCGATCTCCTTGTGCGTGATTTTCGCGGCGCGCCGCGTCGGCCGCACGCCCGCGCGAAACAGGATCTCGGAGGCGTAGATGTTGCCGATGCCGGCGACCACCCGCTGGTCCATGATGAGGTTCTTGATCGCGGCGCGCCGCCCGCGCGCCATCCGTGCCAGGTACTCCGCGTTGAACGATGCACCGAGTGGCTCCGGACCGAGCGCCGCGAGCTCGGGCGCCGCGCCGAGGCCTCCGGGAGCGACCAGCCGGATGAGTCCGAAGCGGCGCGGATCGTTGTAAACCAGCCGAGTGCGATCGTCGAGCGCGAACTCGACGTGGTCGTGGCGCGGATCGAATTCGGCATCGTCGAAGTCCTTGCCGCGATGCGTCAGGCTGCCGCTCATCCCCAGATGGACGACCATAGCGGCCCCGTCGCTCAGCTCGATAATGAGGTACTTGGCGCGGCGTCCCAGACGCAAGATACGCCGGCCCTCGACGCCGGCCGCAAGATCGCGCGCCACCTTTTGCCTAAGCCGCCGCTCCGTGACGCGAGCGCGTTCGATCGTCCGGCCGACAGCCGAGCGCGCGAGAATCCGGCGGAGCGACTCGACCTCGGGCAGTTCAGGCATCGCGGGGCACCGCGGCCGAACAAGCGAGCGCGCCCGTGCCTTCAAGCGCAGCGGCGAGCCGCACGAAGTCGGCGACCGCAAGCGTGGCGGGACGCGCCGCCGGGTCGATTGCCGCGCGCCCAAGCGCGCCGGAGATAGATTCGGGCTTTGCGGCGAGCGCGCCAGCGAGCGCATTGCGGATAGTTTTGCGGCGCGCGGAAAACGCGGCGCGGATGACACCAAGCAGCGCGAACTCGGAAGCGGGCGCAAACGGCGCGCGCGCGTGTGGCGTAAAGACGATAACTTCAGCATCGACCCGCGGCACGGGACGGAAATTGCCGGCGGCGACGCGGAAATGCTCGCCGGTTTCCCAATAGAGCGCGGTAAAAACGCTGAGCGCCGAGTAGGCGCGCTCGCCCGCGCGCGCACGGATACGCTCGGCGACCTCGCGCTGGAACATCAGCACCATCCGACCGATCGCGCCGCGCATCTCGTCGAGCCGGCGCAGAATCGCCGCAGCGGCGTTGAACGGCAGGTTGCCGATTACCTTGACCGGAGGCCGCTCAACCATCTCCGCCAGTTCGATTTCAAGAAAATCGCGACAGAGCACACGCACCGCCGGGTGTCCCGCAAATGCGCTCTGAAGCCGCTCGGCAAGCCGCGCGTCCAGCTCGACCAGCCATAGCCGGCGCACTCCGGCGCGCAAAATCCGGTCGCTGAGGACACCCAGTCCGGGACCGACCTCGACCACCTCGTCGCCGGCCGCGATCTGCGCCGCGGCCACGATGCGGTCGGCGATGGCCGGCTGGATCAGGAAGTTCTGGCCGCGCGATTTGCGCGGCCGAACGCCCGCGGCTTCAAGCTCGGCGCCGACCGCCATCGGCGATCGGCGGCCGGCAGGCATGACCCGTGGTGCTTCCATCGCGCGATCGCGATTACAGCGAGAGCGAGGCCTCGGCGTCGAGGCAGAGCGAGTCGCGCTCGCCGCGCAGGAGCCGATAGCTCGCAGCCATCGCGATCATCGCCGCGTTGTCGGTGCAGAACTTGAACGACGGCGCGACAAGCGTGCGGCCCTCGGCGGCAGCCGCCTCGGCGAGCCGCTCGCGCAGCCGCGAGTTGGCGGCGACGCCGCCGGTTAGCGCGATGACGTCGACGCCGGTATCGCGCGCGGCGCGGATCGTCGGTTGAACCAGCATGTCGACCACCGCTTCCTGGAAACTCGCCGCCAGGTCTTCGTGCGAGAGCGCGGCGCCGGCCTGTGCGCGCAGAAGCATCGCGACGGCGGTTTTAACGCCGCTGAAACTGAAATCGAGCGGCGCGCCGCGCACATGGGCGCGCGGAATGCGAACGCGCTTGCGGTTCCCGCGCCGCGAAAGCTCGTCGATTACGCGGCCGCCCGGATAGCCCAACCCCATCAGCTTGGCCACCTTGTCGAACGCTTCGCCAGCGGCGTCGTCGCGCGTGCGGCCCAATCGGCGATAGCGCCCGAAATCCTCGACCATGAAGAGCTCGGTATGCCCGCCCGACACGACCAGCGCGAGAAACGGCATCGCAGGGCGATGCTCCAGCAGCGGGGCGAGCAGGTGTCCCTCGATATGATTCACCCCGCACATCGCGATTCCCAGGCTCTGCGCCAGCCCCTTGGCGCACATCAGGCCGACCAGCAGCGAGCCGACCAGTCCCGGCCCTCGCGTCACCGCAATACCGCCGATGTCGCCAAGCGAGCATCCCGCACCCTCGAGTGCCTGTTCGATCACGGGCAGGATCGTGACGACGTGATTGCGCGAGGCCAGTTCCGGCACCACGCCGCCGTAGCGGCGATGGATTTCGTCCTGGTTAGCGATGACGCTCGCGCGGATGGTGGCAATGCCGGGGCGGTCGGTTTCGATAACCGCCGCGGCCGCGTCGTCGCACGAAGACTCGATACCCAGAATCAGCATTTCACGTCTTCACTGTTCCGCCGCTTCACTTTTTCTCCGGTTCACTGATTGCCGGGCGCAGGCTTGGCGTTGTTCTCTGGGGCAGCGGCACTTGGAGGAGAAGTGGCATCCGAGCTACCGCCGGCGTCCGCGCCGGACTCGGAATCCGGGATATCCCCCGGGTCAGCCTCGTTCGATTGAGGCGGCGGCGGCGCAGCTTCGGCCGGAGCGGGCGCCGCCAGATTGACCTCCGGCGCGGGGAGCGCCGCGCCATCGGCGGGCGCTGGCGGCGGCGGAGCGTTACCGGCGTTCGCGTCCGAGACGCTCGAGCTCAGGCGTCCGTATCCGGTTCGCGCCATCAGGTTACCCGGCGCCGCGTCGAGGGCCTGTTTGTAAGCAGCGGCCGCCTCGGGAAACTTGCCCTGCTCTTCCAAACACGCGCCCTCGAAGCTTTTGACCTCGCCGAGCCATGCGGGAATGCCGCTGAGTCCCACTTCCGAGCGGCCGAAGAAAGCGAGCGCCTGCGGGAAGTCGCGCTTAATCATGTAGGCGCGACCCAGGTAGAAGTAGGCGTAAGGATCGGAGGGATCGATCGAGACCGCGCGGCCCAGCTCGCGCATCGCGTCGTCGAGCTTTGAAGCCTCCAGTGCCTTTCGCCCGTCCTCCGTCGCACGTAATGACGCGTTGAACGCGGGCTGATCCTTGGTGCTTGCGATTAGCCCGGTCAGTGGCTGATCGCTGACCGGCGGCGTCGGCTGGATCGAGCCCACGTCGTAAGGAGCCGGCGCATCCGTAGGCGTGGCCTCCGGCGCCGGCTCTGCGGGCGCCTGCCCCGCCGGCGCGGGCGCGCCCGCCGAAACGGCAGGCGCGCCCGCACCGGCGGGTGTTGCCGTAGCGGCAGCGCCGCCTGTGCCCGAGGCCGTGGCGGATACCGCGGCTTCGCCGGGACCGCTGTTCGGCACGCGCGTCCATCCCGACGCGTCGCCACCCGACCCGTCGCCGCCGGCGCGCGCGCCGTCGTTGGCCGGGGGGG
>DATJXN010000072.1 GCA_035500095.1 Candidatus Binataceae bacterium | reverse complement strand
GTCGGCTCGCGGCTTTGCTCCACGCTTCCTCCAGACCCCATCTCACGATGACGCCTTTGCCCTTCGCTAGTGCTCGACGCGGCCTGCTCGCACAGAGGACTTCCACCTCTTAAGTCACGCGCCATGCTGGGCGCACAATAGCTACGGGGCGCGTGCGGTCTCCGCATGCGCCCCGATTTTTTTGTCCGCACATCCCGCCCTCGCCAAAACGCCGCATCGCGACGCTTTGGCCTCCCGCCGATGCTTTTAGGCCCCTGCCATGCGACAGTGACTAGCGCCCCTCACGCGCGCAGGAGGTGGTCCGTGCAAAGCGTAGTAGTCACCGGGGTCTCGACCGGCATCGGATGGGGCATCGCCAAGGTAATGACGGCGAAAGGCTTCCGCGTCTTCGGCAGCGTGCGCAAGCAGGCGGACGCCGAGCGGCTGAAGGCGGAACTGGGAGACCGCTTAACGCCGCTCATCTTCGACGTCACCGACGAGGCCGCGGGCGCGCGCGCCGCGGCGGAGGTGGGGGCAGCGCTTGGCAACGAGCGGCTGCGGGGGCTCGTGAACAACGCGGGCATCGCGGTGGCGGGACCGCTGTTGGAAGCCTCGGCTGACGATTTCCGCCGCCAGCTCGAGGTCAACCTGATCGCGCCGCTGACGGTCACCAGGCTTTTCGCTCCGCTGCTCGGCACCGACCGCGCCCGCGCCGGAGCGCCGGGACGTATCGTAAACATCTCCTCGGTGGGCGGCCGCTTCGCCGCTCCCTTCGTCGGTCTCTACGCCGCCTCGAAGCACGGGCTCGAAGGATTGTCGGAGAGCCTGCGGCGGGAGCTGATGCTGTTCGGGATCGACGTGATCATCGTGGCGCCCGGATCGGTCGCCACGCCAATCTGGGACAAGGCCGAGCAGATCGATCTCACGCCTTATCGCAACAGCCCCTATTTCGAGATTATCAAGCACTTCCGCGACTACATGATCGCGGAGGGCCGCAAGGGATGGTCGTCCGAGCGCCTGGGCGAGGTCGTATGCGAGGCGCTGACCGCGGCGCGGCCCAAGACGCGCTACTCGCCGGTCGCCGGAAGATTCCAGAACTGGACGCTGCCGACTACGCTGCCGGCGCGCCTGGTCGATCGAATCATCGCCAAGACCTTCGGGCTGCGCCCTTCGACATGAAGCTTCGGGCTGCGCCCCTCCGCGTGACGGCCCCGCGCAGCCGCGGCGGGGCGCGTCACTCGTCGTCTTCGCGCAGGCGCGCCAGCACCGAAAGGTCTTCGAGCGTCGAGGTGTCGCCGAGTTTCTCGTCGCCCGCGGCGATCTGGCGCAGCAGCCGGCGCATGATCTTGCCGCTGCGCGTCTTGGGCAGCGCGTCGGTGAAGCGCAGGTCGTCGGGCCGCGCGAGCGCGCCTATCTCCTTGACCACGTGCTGGCGCAGTTCGTCGCGCAGTTTGGGATCGCCATGCCTTGCGCCCTCGAGCGTCACGAACGCGACCACCGCCTGACCTTTCATCTCGTCGGGCCTTCCCACCACCGCCGCTTCGGCGACCATCGGATGTGAGACCAGCGCGCTCTCGATCTCCATCGTGCCCAGCCGATGGCCAGAGACGTTAATCACGTCGTCGACGCGGCCCATGATCCAGAAATAGCCGTCCTCGTCGCGGCGCGCGCCGTCACCGGTGAAGTATGCGCCCTCGATTTGGCTGAAGTATTGCTGCCGGTAGCGTTCGGGATCGCGGAAGATCGTGCGCAGCATACCCGGCCACGGCCGTCGGATTATCAGCAGCCCGCCCTGATTGGGCGCGACGGGCTTGCCCTCGCGCGTGACGACCTCGGCGGCAACTCCCGGAATCGGCAGCGTCGCCGATCCGGGCTTGGCCGCAATCGCGCCGGGCATCGGGGCGATCATCATGCCCCCGGTTTCGGTCTGCCACCAGGTATCGACGATCGGACAGCGCTCCCGGCCGATGACCTTGTGATACCAGATCCAGGCTTCGGGATTGATCGGTTCGCCGACCGTGCCGAGCAGCCTCAGGCTCGAAAGGTCGTGCTTTTTGACCCACGAATCGCCCCATTTGATGAAAGTGCGGATCGCGGTCGGCGCGGTGTAGAGAATATTGACGCGGTACTTTTCGATTATCCGCCAGAAACGATCGTTCTCGGGAAAATTCGGCGCGCCCTCGTACATCACCACCGTCGCGCCCGCAGCGAGCGGACCGTACACGGTGTAGCTATGGCCGGTAACCCAGCCGATATCGGCGGTGCACCAGTAGATGTCCTCATCCTTCAGGTCGAACACCCACTTCATCGTCATCAGCGTGTGCACCAGGTAGCCGCCCGTCGTGTGCACGACGCCCTTGGGCTTGCCGGTGGTGCCCGAGGTGTAGAGCGTGTAGAGGGGATGCTCGGAGTCGAGCTCGGCCGGCGCGCACACCGAGCTTTGCGCCGCGACCAGCTCGTCCCACCACACGTCGCGCCCCCTGTGCATCTCGACCCGCGCGCCGGTGCGCCGCAGGACCGCGCAATGCTTCACCGAGGGGCATCGCTTGAGCGCCTCGTCCACGTTGGGCTTGAGCGGAACCTGCTGACCCCGGCGCCATCCGGCGTCCGCCGTGATGCACACCTTGGCCTCGGCGTCATTGATCCGGTCGATCAGCGCCTCCGACGAGAATCCGCCGAAGATCACCGAATGGATCGCGCCGATTCGCGCGCACGCGAGCATCGCGATCACCGCCTCGGGCACCAGCGGCAGGTAGATGGCGACCCGATCGCCGTCCTTCACGCCGAGGCTCCTGAGCGCGTTGGCCGCCCGCGCGACCTCGCTCGCCAGCATCTGGTAGGTCAGCACCCGCGTGTCGCCCGGCTCGCCCTCCCAGATGAGTGCCGCTTTGTTGCGCCGCGCGGTCGCAAGATGGCGGTCGAGGCAATTGTACGAGGCGTTGAGTTTACCGTTGAGGAACCACTTGGCGAAGGGGAACTTCCATTCCAGCACCTGGTCGAAGGGCTTGAACCAGCTAAGCTCCCTGGCGCATTCGCCCCAGAACGCCTCGGGATTCTCCTCGGCGCGCCGGCAGAGCGCCTTATACTCGTCCATGCTCTTGACGCGCGCCGCGCGGCTGAACTCAGGCGGCGGGGGAAACGTGCGGCCTTCACGGAGAATCGATTCGATGTCGTGGGTGTCCGCCATGGCAAATCATATCCTCCCGCGTGCTTCGCGAGTCTTGAGGCTCAAATAGAGCGTGGCGGCGTCGCCGATCTCGCGGCGGTTGGATCGGATTTGACGCAGCTGCTCGAGCAGCTCGGCCTCTACGCTGAGTGAAAACTCGGCGGCAACTTCCAGCGCGCGCGCGGCCCATCGCAGCACCACGCGTCCCTCGGGACCGCCAAAGTCATCGAAGAACCACGCGCAACTGGTGAGCGCCGACTGCGCCGCCCGCTCCATCTCGAACAGCCGCATCAGGCTCTCGCGGTTGGCTTCGGATTTTACGCGATGATGGACGAAAAATTCCTCGAGCAGCGCCGGATTGGCGTCGCTCGCAAGCCGGATCGACTCCCTGAGCGCGGCCGTGGCGTCGTCCACCAGGGGCGGCGCAAAGCGATCGTAAACCGCGGACGCATGGTTGTTCACGAAATCCATCGCCTCGCGCAGTGGTCTGCGCCATTCCTGGCTGGTCGCCGGGTCCGCCCGGCATCCGCACGCCGCCCGCCATCGCTCGACCCCGCGCGGACAGCTCCATGAACTTGGCGCGTCAATCTCGAAGCTGCCGACACCCTGCGGGAAGAGCGACAGGTACTCGGCGCAATTGGTCAGCCGCACGTCGTCGCGCAGCTCGAGCGCGTTGATCGCGCGGGCGAGTTCGGCGTCGCCATGGCGCTTGTGATGGCCAAACGTTTCGCCGTCGGTCGCGAGCATCACCACCGCGCCCGGCGCGGTCTCAGCCGCCGCAGCGGCGATCGATTCGGCGAGCCGTCCGCCGTCCGCGAGACCGCCGTCAAACGAAACCGAACGCGAAAGATCACGGTCGAAGCGAAAGACCGCGAGGCTCAGGGACCCCTCGCGCCAGATGAACGGACCTGCGCCGCGGGCCCCCGCACCCTCGCCGCTAAACCTGCCTTGCTCGGGCGCAAGGATGACGAACTTCATCCCGGCCGCGGCAATGTCGCGGAGCGTCTCGTGGTCGGCGGCGCATTCGGGCAGCCAAATCCCTTCGGGCCGGCGTTTGAAGCGCGCGACGAAATCCTCGATTCCCCAGGCAATCTGCAGCGTGCGGTCGCGCGGCCGCAACAGCGGCAGGATCGAATGGTTGTACGATTGTGCGATCGCGTTGCCGTGTGCACCGCGCTCCGTGATGCTCATCTGGTCGCCCAGACGAAGCGCGCGGTAGGCGTGCGAGCCATGGCGCGCGAGCCAGCTCATCAGCGTCGGGCCGAAATCGAAACTGATCCCGGCGTAGTTGTTGCGGATATGGACGACGCGCCCTTCCATGATGTGCGCGCGCCCGTTGGCGATATAGCACTCGCTCAGGATTTTCTCGTTCCAGTTCGGAAACGGCGCCGCGCCCGTTTCGGGACTGATAAGCCCGGTCCACGGGCTCTCGCGCGGCGGCTGGTAAAAGTGGCCGTGAATGATGACGTAACGCGGTTCGGACATCGCACTCCAAGTTTAGGTTCGGCGCGCCCCGCGCGCCACAGCGTGCCGCGCGACGGTTAGGCCGCGGCGACGCGGAACGCGCCCTTGACGGTGGCCTCACCCTTCTGGTTGACCACTTCCATTTCGCCCTCGACAAGTTTTTCACCCTCGGCTTCATTTTTCGCGGTCACCATACCGCGGCAGGTAAGCGTATCGCCCGGCCATACCTGGCGCGCGAAGCGGACCTTGAAATGGCGGACCTGGCCGGGGCCGGCAAAGTCCGTCAGGCATCGCGAAAGGCATCCCGCCGTCCACATCCCCTGCGCGAACACGGTCGGAATCCCGGCCGCCTCGACGAAAGTCTGATCGTAATGCAGCGGCACAAAGTCGCCCGAGGCGCCGGCGTAGCGGACGAAATCGGGGCGCGAGACGTTGTCGATCGTGATGGTCGGGATGGGGTCGCCGACTTTTACGGTTTCGAATTTCAGTTTCGATGCCATGGCTGTGTCATCCTCGATTTGACTTCATCCCGCGCGCACTTCGGATCGCCGCCTGCGGCCGGCTCATCCGCCGACCGCCTGTCCGGTCTCGACGAGGACGAAACGCGCGCGGGCGACTTTCTCGTTGCGCTGGTTGGTGTAGGTGGTTTCGACCGCAAGAAAAGTCATCTTGCCGCCACGGCCGCCTTCCTTTTCATAGATATCGGCCACGCGCGCGACGCCGGTCAGGGTGTCGCCCACCAGGATCGGCTTGAAGAACTCGAATTCCTGTTCGCCGTGCAGGATGCGCCGCATGTCAAACATGTCGAGCGGCGGCATCGATTCGGCGGTCTGCCAAAACGCGCTGGTCTGAAGAAAGGTGACGGGGATGGGAACGCCGCCGCACTCCTTCTTCGCCGACTCCGGGTCGAAATAGATCGGATTGGGATCGCGGATCGCACGCGCGAACTCGCGCACCTTGCCCCATTCGATCGGCATCGAGAACGGCTTGCCGGTCTTGCCAATTATGCTCTTGTCCACCATCGCCGAAACGCTCCTCGATGCGGCCCGCGCAAGCGTGCGCCGCCGCGTCGCTATCGATCTACAGTCCGATAAGTCGCGCCACGATTTCGCGGTTGAAATTGGCGTCGCCAAAGGTGAATTCCGAGGATTTGGCGCGCTTGAAATAAAGATGCATGTCGTGCTCCCAGGTGAACCCGATTCCGCCGTGGACCTGGATGCCGTCGGCGGCGGTGCGGCAGCAGGCGTCGGACGCGGCGGCCTTGGCGACGGCCGCGGCGGTCTGCGCATCGGGCGCGCCGTTGCTGACCGCCCACGCGGCGTAATACACCGCCGACTTCGCTCCTTCGACGTCCACCATCATGTTCGCGCACTTGTGCTGGACGGCCTGAAAGCTGCCGATCGGGCGGCCGAATTGCTCGCGCACCTTGGTGTACTCGACCGCGGTCTCGAGCACCTTTTGCGCACTGCCCATCATCTCGGCCGCGAGCGCCACCTTGGCGCGATCGATCGCCGAAGCCAGCACGGGCCATCCGCCATTAATCTCGCCCACGACCTCGGCCGCGGCGGCCCTGACGCCGCGGAACGCGACCGCGCCAAGCTTGCGCGTCTGATCCATCGTTTTGAGCGGCGTCACCGCAATACCGGCGCGCTTCGCGTCAATCGCGAAAAGGGTAACGCCGCCGCGCTTGCCGCCGCTGCGCGCCGCGACCAGGAAGAAATCTGCGAGATGCGCGTCGTTGACGAAGAGTTTGTCGCCGTCGAGCGTGAAGCCGGCGCCGCTCTTGCGCGCGGCGAGCGCGATCCCGCCCTCTTCCCAGCTTCCATTGGCCTCCAGATGGGCGGTCGTGGCGATCAGTTCGCCGCGCGCAATCGCGGGCAGGAAGCGGCGCTTCTGTTCCTCGGAGCCCCCACGGCTTATCGCTTCGGCAAACATCAGCGTCCAGATGAAGGGTGACGGCAGCAGCGCTCGGCCCATTTCCTCTGCCACAACCACGAGGTCCACGTAGTTAAGCCCCGCGCCGCCGTGCGCTTCGGGCAGCACCAGGCCGAGCCATCCCAGCTCGGCCATCTTGCGCCACAGTTCGGGCGAAAAGCCGCGCTCGTCCTCCATCATCTGCCGCACGTGGGCGGAGGGACATTCGCGTTCTAGCAGCGCCCGCGCACTCTGGCGCAGCATCTCCTGCTCGTCGCTGAATCCGAAATCCAAGCTGGTTCTTCCTCTCCGGGGCGGTGCCGCCTTACCGCGCGATTCGGGATACCACGGCGCGCCGCGAGGCGACAAGCGCCGCCGCGGCGCACCCGCCGCTACTCGGAAAGAACCTGCAGCGCGTCGCCGTAGCGCAGATTGCCGCCGTCCGCGATCAGCAGCGCTCCGGTGATGAAGCTTGACGCGTCGGAAGCGAGGAAGATGCACGGATAGGCGATTTCCTCACAGGTGCCGAAGCGCTGCAGCGCGCGCGACATCAGCATCGCCGCCTTGACCTTCTCGTTGGGCCAGATGCGTTCGGCGGCGCCTTCGGTAGTGACCGGCCCGGGCGCGATGCAATTGACGCGGATGCCGAGATGTCCCCATTCGGCGGCCTGCGATTCCGTGAGCTTGATCACGCCGGCCTTGGACGCCGCATAGGGCAGCATCGTGGCCGAGCCGTGCACGCCGGCGGTCGAGGACAAGTTGATGATCGCGCCGGGGCCCTTTTGCTCGATGAACTGGCGGGCGGCGGCCTTGGAGCAGAAGAACACGCCGTCGAGGTTGATCGAAACTACCGCGCGCCAGCCGTTGGGCGAGAGCTTGAGGCTCGGCGCGGCGATGCTCGCGCCGTGGTTGTTGATCATCACGTCGAGGCGGCCGAAATGCCTGACCGCCTCGGCCACCAGCGCGTCGCACGACTCCGCGTTGCGCACGTCGCACACCGCCATCTCGCACTGGCCGCCGGCCTTGCGGATCGCGTCGCGCACGGGCTCGAGATGGCCGGCGTTGCGGCTGGCGACAAGCACCGGAGCGCCGCGGAGCGCGAACTCGCGCGCGATCACGGCGCCGATTCCGGTGCCGCCGCCAGTTACGATTGTGACCTTGCCTTCGACGCTGAATGGGTCTTTCAACGGAGTCTCCCTCCTCGCACGCGAGCCTCACGAGTTTCGATCGCCCGGGCCGCCTCGGTCCCGACGGCACTACCTTGCGGCCAGCCGCGACAGCGCCTGTTGCGCCTGCTCGGCGACTGCCGGGCCGGCGTCATGGTCCGACGGGGCGGCGTTTATCGCGCGCCGGTAGTAATCCATCGCCTGGTCGCGATTACCCAGCGCCTCGTAAGCGCGCGCCACGTTGAGCTGGGCCTGCGCGCTGGTCGGACATGCGGTGACGGCGTCCTGATAGTAGCCGAGCGCCTTGCTGAAGTCGCCTGCCGCGAAGCGGTCGCCGCCGCGCTTCGTCGCCGCCTGCGTCACACCCTTGTCGCACGAGCCCGGCGCGGGCGCGGTGGTTGGATAGGGCGGCTGCTGAGCGGCCTTGAGCTCGGCGATCTGCTGCTTTAGCTGATCCAGCTCGGCCTTTTGCTGATCGAGTTGCTGCTGGTTCTGCTTGATCGCGTCGGACATGCATCCGACCGCGCCAAGCGCGATCGCTACGCCCGTCGAAACAAGAATCCCCAAGCGCCGCATATCTACTTAGTTGCCGAGCGCTACGCCGCTGTCAATGCGCGGGGCCCGAGCGCTTCATTTCGTCAACGATGATGCTAAACTGCCGACGCCCTTGGCTCGAAGGATCGGTTTTTTATGCGCCCGGAAGAACCCGTCTTCATGCGCGCGCACGAGCGCAAAAAGAAAGGGAATCGCGATGCCTACGATCAGCAGGACGGTCACAATCGCCACTACGCGCCTTGGGCTTGCGGTCATCGCGGCCGCGCTCTCGATCTTCGCAACGGCGCATCTCTCCGCGGTCTTCGCCGCGGCTGAAAAGGCGGCCCCAACGATGACTCCCGACCAGGCTCTTGCCCGGCTGATAGAAGGCAACCAGCGCTTCCAGCACGACGCAAGCGGCCATCCGCACCTTCACGCCAAGCGGCGCTCCGAACTCGTCGGCGGCCAGGCGCCGTTCGCCGCCATCCTGTCATGTTCGGACTCGCGCGTGCCGCCGGAGCTAATCTTCGACCAGGGGCTGGGCGACCTGTTCGTCGTGCGCGTGGCCGGCAACACGGTTACGCGCGCCGGCCTCGAAAGTATCGACTATGCGGTAAGCCATCTAGGCACCGATCTCATCATGGTGCTCGGCCACGAGAGTTGCGGAGCGGTCAAGGGCGCGCTCAGCGAGTGCGTAGGCAAGCCTGCGGCGGGATTGCCGGAGATCTTCGCCAACATCTGCCCCGCGGTCGATCAAGCGCGTAAGAAGGGCGGCGACAAGCTCGATTCAATCGCGATCGACCTGAACGTGGCCGAGCAGGTCAAAAAGCTCGAGCGCGCGCCGGAGTTCAAGCAGCGCGTCGCCGACGGCAGCCTGAAGATCGTCGGCGCCCGCTACAACCTGGAAAGCGGCAAGGTCGAGTTGGTCGGCTCCGGCGAGTGAACCGAACCCCTCTAGTCTGGTATGGTGTCCTGGAAATAAGTTTAATCCCCAAGATCTCGAGGCTGTCATTCCGAGCGCAGCGAGGAATCCCGGCTTCCACGAAAAAACGAATAAAGACCAGGGATTCCGCGGTCGCTGACTCCCTCGGAATTACACCCTTGACGTTTTCCGGATATGCAAGTTATTTGCGGGACATCACACTAACGTTGCCGCGGCGAAGGGAATCAGACCGAATCAAATTTGCCGCGGGATGTAAGTCACCAGCGTAGGATCACGTTTGAATGCGACCCTGACCTCGAGCTGATCTTTCGAAACGATCGGCGTCAAGCGGAAGGTCAGCGTCACCGCGACCGAGTCGGCTCTCTCCTTGCGTTCGCCGACCGCCTCGGCCGCCGTCAGCAGGATATTCTCCATCAGCTGCCTGCCCCAATTGTCGAGCGAGATTTCCTGCGAGATTTCCTCTACCAGCTCGGTGTCCATCATGTTTCCCTGTTCGCGCCCGCCCCATGTCGTGCTCTTTAGTGCCGATCCGCAGTTTTGCCGGTCAGACGAAGCTGTCGAGACTTTCGAGGTCGGACATGGCGGCGGTCATCCGTTTGATCATTTCGAGCGACATCTCTTCCGGCTGCATGTCGGGTGTCGTGCGCGTATGAACCAGCGTCGGCGTCCACATCATCAGGGCAAGAACAATCTGCTGGCGGTAGAAGTCCCAGGCCTCCTCGAAGGTGACGCGAAGACCGCATCCCTCCCGCATCCGCTCGAGATAGCGCGCGAGCAGATCGCGCTCCCATGCGCGCCGATCCGCGATTGCGATCGTCGTGGACAGAGCATAGGAAACGTCGCGCGACCAGTGCCCTTTGCCGAGGCATTGCCAATCGCATAACCCCATCCGGCCTTCTCCCGTGACGTACCAGTTTCCGAGATGCACGTCGGAATGAATCAACGTGCGCGGCGCTTTCGCGTGGAGCTCCAGCGCTCTCGTCGCCAAAGGCCAAATCTCGGCGCGACGGCGGCTTAGGTCCGGGGGGATGACGGCTTCAGCCTTGATCATCGCCTGTTCGTGACAGTCGGCGAGCCCTACCCTTTCGCCCGCGTGAAAGAAGTCCTCGTAGGTCAGAAGCCATTTCAGGTCGGAGCCGAAGCGCGCGCTGTCGTAGTAGCGGCCGTGCACGGTGGCAAGCGTATCCATGATCTGCTCCGCCTGCTGGCGGGAGATCGGCGTGTGCCACTTGCAGAACTGGGCCGCCTTGTTCGCAATCAGATCGTCGAACAGATGCACCGAACGTCCTGAGCTGCGGTCCCACGCCGAGTGATAGCATCGCGGCGCCTCGATATTCAGCTCGGGACGGATTTGGCGGTAGAAGCGACCCTCGCCGGCTGCAGACAGGCCGGTCGCAAGCCTGGTCAAGACGGTTGGAGTCGTCTTGCAGAACAGATTCTCGGGCAAGCGCGCAGCCTTTCCAGCGTCGTTGTATTCCGCCTTAAGCCGCCTGCGGACGCTCGAGCCCTGGTCGCCTCCGCATACTTCGACCGAGACCACGCGTGCGCCTTCGACGCCGCCGCATAGCACGGCCGTGAGCCACTCCGGCGATATTGCCTCCGCGCACCAGGGGACGTCGTCAATAGCTTTTGCGATCGGGCGAGTGATGTGGTCCCAAATCGTATGGACGGCCAACCTGCCCCTGGCCCTGAAGCGGACGCCCGCCGGCTTCGACATCCCGGTCATGTGGGTGTGTTCCGGATCAGACATTCCATCGCACTAACATGAACGCGCTTCGCTGCAAAAGCTCCAAAGCTCGGATGTCATGGGTTCAAAATCGCGGGGATTGGCGAAAACAGCGCTTTGAAAAAATCGGACAGGGCGGCAGCGCACTCAGGCGGGGTCTTCGGTCGCAAGCGGCTGCGGCTCTGCCTTCGCCGCCGCGCGGCGCGCGATTGCCTGCTCCAGGTTGGTGGCCATCGTCGCAAATTGTTTGGTCAGCGGCGCGTCGGGATGCTCGCGCAGGAACAACACGCCGCGCTCGGCGCAATCCGCAAGCCGCGGATCGAACGGCAGCCGTCCGAGGATCGGCGTGCCAACCGCCTGCGCCAACCCGGCGGAGTTGCCTTGCGGAAAAAGCGGACGCACGGTGTGGCAACTGTCGCAGTTGAAGCCGAGCATGTTCTCGACCAGCCCGAGCACCGGGATTTTGTCCCGCAGCAGCGTCTTGAGCGCGTCGTGGGTCGCGCGCAGGCAGGCCTCGGACGGACGCGTAACCATCAGCACGCCGCTAAGCTCGACCACCTCGGCCAAAGAGTGCAGCGGCGCCAGACCCGAGGCGAGATCGATGAGCATCAGGTCGAGCGGCCCGAAGCGCGCTTCGATTAGGCGGCGCAACGCGCCGCGGCTGTCGATCTCGAGGGAGCCGGCGCCGTTTTGCACTGCAGCCGGCGCCGGTCCTTCCTCGCCCTCGACAAAGCTGAAGGCCACGGGTTCCCCGTCGGCGAGTTGGCTCGAAGCGACGACCCGGATACCCAGCGGACCCGCAGCGGGATCGATCGCTTCGCCGGGGGCGAAGCGCCGAAGCGGCTTCAGGCCAAGCATCGCGAGCAGATTCGGCGAGTTGAGGTCGGCGTCAATAAGGGCGACCTTGCGCCCGGCCATCGCCAGGGCGGCGGCGATGTTGACCGAGACTCCGCTCTTGCCAACACCTCCTCTCGCGCTGGCCACAGCCACGACGGCACGCACTTCGGCCGGCTTCAGGATTGGCGCCGCACCGTTCTCCAGGCCAGTGCCGAGAGACGCGGAGGCCAAGTGCGTCTCGCAGAAAATTCTTGTCGTTAATGACACCATTCCGAATTGATAACCAGTCAGACGCGCCCCACGCGTCACCCGGCAAGCACATTCCCCCGACCGCGCGACCGTAGCCCAGCTCCCGCAAGAAAGCCGCCGCTCTGCCCCCTCAGATAAATAGAATGCCCGCCGGCGGTGATCCGGTAAAGACGCCCGCCAGCATCCTGTTCACCGATGCGCGTCTTGGCCCACGTCGGCTGCAACAGGCGGGCTTACTCGCGCCAACGGGTGTGCGCGAAACCTGATAATTTTGCGTCTCCGAGAGTCCTCCACGCGACCGCAGGCTACGGAGTCTCTTCGTCGGCGTCGGTCGAGCCCAGCTTGCGATAGGTGTTGCGCTCGTCGTCGAAGCGGCGCTGCGACTTGGCCTCTTTTTCCTGTTCCTGCTGACAGTCGCGGCAAAGGCGCGTGAACGGCAGCGCCAGCAGACGCTCCTCGGCGATCTCGAGTCCGCACGACTCGCAGACACCGTAGGTGCTATCGTCGAGCCGCCCGAGCGCGTCATCGATCTGCTTGATTTTCACCCGTTCGCGGTCGGAAAGGATGAAATTTATTTCGCGGTCGCGCTCCTCGGAGGCGAGGTCGTAAGTATCCATGCCCTCGTCCTTGTTGCCTTCGCGCTCGGCGCGCAAGTCGGAATCGAGTTCGCTAAGCAGCTTGGCCTTCATCTCGCTAAGCTGCTCGCGCATCTTGGCCAGAAACTTCTTTCTGCTCGTGGCTGCTGCTTTTTTCGGCATTTTTCGCCGCCCCTTTATCGTTGCGCCGGCGCGCCTGTGATTCGTCCGTGAAGGTCGTAGGTGGTCGCGCGTTCGATCCGCGCGCGGACGATCTCGCCCGGCTCGGCTTCGCCGCTGAGCAGGACCATACCGTCGATTTCAGGCGCCTGGGCCGCGGTCCGCGCGCGCAACCGCACCGCGCTCCCCGGGGCCGTCCCTTCGACCATGACTTCAATTTCGTTACCGACCAGACTGCGGTTTTTCGCCAGAGAAATCTCCGCCGCCGCCTCCATCAGCTCTGCCCGCCGGCGCCGTTTGACCCGTTCGGGAACCTGGTCGGCAAACTCGTAGGCGGCGGTATTTTCCTCGCGCGAGTACGTGAAAACTCCAACCCGATCGAAACGCTGCTCGCGCACGAAATCCACGAGGTTCGCAAATGCCGCCTCGGTCTCACCCGGAAAACCAACGATGAACGAAGTGCGGAGCGCGACCCCGGAAACGGTCTCGCGCACCCGCTCCAGAAGCGCCCGCAACGCATCGGCGGAACGTTCCCGCTTCATCGCCCGCAGTATCGCGCCGTCCGCATGCTGCAGCGGCATGTCTATATACTTAACCACCTTGTCAATGTCCGCGATGGCCGTGAGCAGCTCATCGGTGACGAAATTCGGATAGCAGTAAAGCAGTCGAATCCATCGGATACCGTCGATCGGCGCGAGGCGGCGCAGCAACTGCGCGAGCGACGCGCGCGGATTAAGGTCGCGGCCGTATGCGGTCAGATCCTGCGCGATCAGGTTGATCTCGCGCACTCCGCTATCCGCAAGCCGCTTCGCCTCTTCCACCAGGTCGTCCAGCGGACGACTCTCATGCCGGCCGCGGATCTTCGGGATGATGCAGAAGGCGCATCGATGATCGCAGCCCTCGGAAACCTTCAGATAGGCGCTGAAGGGCTCGCCGGTGCTGACGCGCGGCGCAGCGGCCGAGGGCAGCAGATGAGCCGCGCCGGCATAGGGAATCGGCCGCAGCTCAGGGCGCTCGCCCCGGCGCAGCAGTTCGGGTAGATCGAGGAAATTACCAGTGCCGACGAAGATATCGACCTCGGGAAACTGCTCGCGAAGCTCGTTCCCGTAGCGCTGCGAGAGGCATCCGGCAACCACCAGCCGCTTGCCCGACCCATTCTTCTTGACCTCGGCGGCGGCGAGGATCGCGTCGATCGATTCCTTCTTGGCCGGTTCGATAAAAGCGCAGGTGTTGACCAGCAGCACCTGCGCCTGCTCGGGATCCATCGTGACGTCGAACCCGGCACGCACCAGCGCGCCCAGCATCAGCTCGCTATCGGCTGTGTTTTTGGGACATCCCAGGCTGATCAGGTGAACGCTTTCCATAACTGGATAAAAAACAGGGTCTATATGCTTACTCTCCCCCTTGCGCGCGCGCAATCGGGGATGCCGAATGGCATCGGGATTTCAGTTCTTTTGGGGACGAACGACGTCAGCGCCTTCGGGCACAGTGAAAACGAACAATGAGTCATCCAAAGCCAAGTTTGTCCGAATATCGCTAAACTTAAGTTCGGTAACGCCACCTACCTGATTGGTCAGCCTCAATTTAACTATATTGTAACTTTTCGGGTCGAGCCCGAGTTCCATCCTGTCGCCGCCGCTTTTGGGAACGAGGACCAAGTGAACCAGGCCGTCGCTGGATGAAGCCGGCGGCATCGACACTTTGAAATCACGCCGGATATTGCCGAGCCCGAGCAAAAAAGCGGTGGCGCTGCTCTTGAGCGCCTTGTTCACCGGCAATTCAACGACCTGGTTGAGGTCCTTTTCGTAGTCATAGATTGTCGCGCCGTCGCTCACGACGGTGCCTTCGGACGGCGCGGCAAACGCCCATCGCATCAGCCCGACTTTCCTGAAATAGACCGTCCCCTTGCGCGTCCGCTTCATCCCGCCCGGGCTGCTCAGCGTCTCGTCAAAATCGGCCTGCAGCGAGCGCGAACAATCGTAACGCTGCTGCAGGCGCGTGAGCGCGGTGTCGAGGCTCGGTGACGAGTCGACGGAAGCGCTCGCCGCAATGGTCGTGCAGCGGGCCTCGGCCATCGTCACGGGGCCGAGCAACGCAACGATCAGGCTCGCAGCCGCCGCAAATATCGCACGGCGCACCCCCCCGCACGAGTTTTCAACCATCGCCATCGTAAGCATCCGGATCAAAGTTTATAGGACAAAGCCCCGCCGCCGAAATTTGTTCGGAGCCAGTAGAATTCCTGCGAAAAGGGGACTCTTAATTCACGTTGCGCGAGCGGACTTCGCGCGGGCGCATCCCGTCGCCCGGCGTCACGAGCCCCTCGCGTTCCATCTGCTCGACCATTCGCGCCGCCCGATTGTAGCCGATCCGCAGGCGCCGCTGGATCATCGAAACCGAGGCCTGGTTGGTCTCGAGCACGATTCGCACCGCCTCGTCGTAGAGGTCGTCGGCTTCGAAGCCGCCGCCTTCGAGACCGTCCTCCGAAGCCACCTTGGTCTCGAGGATTTCCATCTGGTAGTCCGGGGCGCCCTGCGCACGGAGAAAATCGACGACCCGTCGAATCTCGGTCTCGGACACGAACGGACCGTGCAGCCTGCGGAGCTTTGCGCTGCCCGGCGGCATGAAGAGCATGTCGCCCGCGCCGAGCAGGCGCTCGGCGCCGATCGAGTCGAGGATGGTGCGCGAGTCGACGCGCGAGGTCACCTGCAGCGAAATTCGCGCGGGCAGGTTGGCCTTGATTAGGCCCGTCAGGACGTCGACCGATGGGCGCTGGGTGGCGAGGATCAGATGGATACCGGAGGCGCGCGCCTTTTGCGCAAGGCGGGTGATATCGCGTTCGACGGTCTTGCCCTCGCTCAGCAGCAGGTCGGCCAGCTCGTCGATGACGATGACGATCTTGGGGAGGCGGCGATGCTTGATCGGCTCGCCGTCCTCGCTGCTGCGCGCGCGGCCTGCACCTTCCTCGACCTGGTTTACCGGTTTCAGCTCGACCACTTTGCCGGCCGCGCCGAGCGCGCGGTTGTAGCCGTCGATATTGCGCACGCCCATCTCGCGCATCATCCGGTAGCGCGTCTCCATCTCCTGCGTCGCCCACAACAGCGCCGCCGCCGCCTTTTCCGGATCGACCACGACCGGGACCAGCAGGTGCGGGATGTTCTCGTAAACCGACAGTTCGAGCATCTTGGGATCGATCAGGATGAAGCGCACGTCGTCGGCGGTCGCGTTAAAGAGGATCGACGCGATCATCGTGTGGATCGACACCGACTTGCCGGTGCCGGTCGCGCCCGCGATCAGCAGATGAGGCATCGTCGCAAGGTCGGCCGCCATCGGCCGCCCCGAGATGTCCTTGCCGAGCGCGATCGTGAGCTGGCTGCGCGCCGCAGCGAACTCCTCGGCCTCCATGATCTCGCGCAAGTAAACCTTCTCGCGCTTGCGGTTGGGCACTTCGATTCCGACCACGGCTTCGCCCGGCACCGGCGCCTGGATTCGCACCGTAGCCGCCCGCAACGCCATCGACAGATCGTCGGCCAGGTTTACGATCTGGCTGACCTTGATTCCGGAGCCCGGCTCGAACTTGTACATCGTGACCACCGGGCCCGGCTGGACCTCGACCACGCGCCCCTCGACGCCGAAATCGGCGAGCTTCTGCTCCAGCACGCGGGCGCTGCGCTCGAGCGCACTCTCATCGACCTGCGCATGCTCGGCGGGCGGCATATCGAGCAACGAGAGCGCCGGCAATTCGTAACCGCCCTTGCGACCGGCCCGCATCGGCCTGGCATCGCGCCCGCGAAGCTCGACGGTCTCCAGGCGGCGGACCTTGAGCGGACGAGCGTCGGCGCTCGGTGGCCCGCCTGCCTGCGCGCGATCCGCTTCGCCTTTGGTGGAACCGATCGGAAAATCGGCGTCGCCGGAGGACCAATCGCCGTCGCCGTCATCGAGCGCGAGGTTTCGCGGCTCGCGCCGCCGCACGCGCACACTGGACGCGAGACCCGCCATAAGTTCGGTCGGCGAGCGCCGCAGCATCATCACCAGCGCCGCAATCACGGCGAGCATCACGCAGATATAACCGCCGCCCAGGTTGAGATAACTGCCGAGCGCGGACGCGAGCGCGCCACCGATCGCGCCGCCCGCTTCTCCCGCGGCCGATTGCGCGCCCCCGCCGGCGAACAGTCCCGCGCCGGCGCCGAGCGCGACCAGCAAAACCGCGCCGCCGAGACTCTCGCGCATCAGGGTGCGCGCGGATGCACCGCTCCAAACGCGAATTGCAAGCACGGCCACGAGCAAGGCCAGCACATAGGCCTGAAGGCCAAGCGCGCCGCTCGCCGCTGCGGCGGCTGCGCCGCCCAGGATCCCGCACAAATTGGGGTTCCGGCCGGCCGCAGCCGAGACCAGGCTCAGCACGCCGAAGACGGCCAGCGCCAGCAGCGCGAGCGCCGCGAGTTCGCGCGCGACGCGGCTTTGAGGGGACGGCGCGGGCACAGCCTCGACCGCCGCGGCGGCTGGTTCGAGTTCGATCGGAGCTTTGGGCTGACGCGCGATGGCGCTCAGACCTCCATGATATGCGGTACGATCAGCGGGCGTTTGCCGAGCGCGTGGCTAAAGTAGTTGCGCAGGGTGTGCACGATCTCCGTGCGAAGCATCGCACCCTCGACGGTGAACGGCCCCTCGACGCGGTTCAGCCGTTCGGCCAGTTGCGAGCGCGCGCGCCGCATATGCGCCGAGGTTCCGTCGCCAATCAAGAGCCCGCGCGATACAATCTCCGGACCCGCCACGATCTCGCCGGTCTTAGACGATACCGCTACCACCGCGAACACGGTGCCGTCGCGTCCGAGCGTGCGCCGTTCGCTGAGGAGCGCCGGGTCGCCGAATTCACCGTCCTCGATCAGGACGCGTCCGGCCTCAACCGCGCGCGCACGAGCGGCCGTCGGGCCTGCGGCGAGCGTCAGCGGTTCGCCGTCCTCGAGTAGGAAGCAGTTGGCCTCGGGGATGCCGGCGGCGGCCGCGAGCGCGACGTGGCGGCGCAGATGACGATACTCGCCGTGAATCGGCATAAAGAATTTCGGCTTGGTCAGCGCGATCAACTCCGACAATTCGTCCTGACTGGCATGGCCGGAGACATGCACCGGCGCGACCGATTCGTAGAAGACCTCGGCTCCGCGCTTGTACAGCCGGTTGACCAGCGTGTTGATCGTGCGCTCGTTGCCGGGAATGAAACGCGAAGAGAGCACCACGGTGTCGCCCGGCTCGACCCGCACGCGCGGATGGGCGTCGGCGGCGATCCGCACCAGCGCGGAGAGCGGCTCGCCCTGGCTGCCGCTTGCGAGAAAAGTCAACTTGCGCGCTTCCAGGAATTCCGCCTCGGCCGGGTCGATATACGTTCCGGGCCCGAACGGCAATTGGCCCAGTTCCAGGCCGAGCCGCACGCTTTCGGCCATTCTGCGCCCCAGCGGAACCACGCGCCGCCCCATCTCGCGCGAGACCTCGGTCAACTGGCGGATACGATGCAGATGGGACGAAAAGACCGAAAGAAAGAACTTGCCGCGGCTACGCGAGGCGAGATCGCGCAGCACCGGCTTTATCGAGCTTTCAGCGCCCGAGCGCCCGGTGCGCTCGACGTTGGTCGAATCTGACATCAGGAGCGCCACACCCTCGACACCCAGTTCGGCAAACCGTTCGCGGTCGAATAGTTCGCCGTCGATCGGCGCCGGATCGATCTTGAAATCGCCGCTGTGCACGATGAGGCCGGCCGGAGTCGCAATCGCGAGCGCCACCGAATCGGGCGTGGAATGGGTGACGCGAATCGGCTCGACGCCGAACGGGCCGAGCTCGAAGCGGCGGCGCGGCGCGATGGTATTCATGCGCGCGCCGACAAGACCGTCCTGATCGAGGCGGCGGCGGGCGAAGGCCAGCGTTACTTCGGTCCCGTAAACGCGCATCTTGAAGCGGCGCAGCAGATGGGGCAGCGCGCCGACGTGGTCCTCGTGCGCGTGAGTCAGAACGACGCCGAGAATTTCGAGATGGCTCTGTTCGAGGTAGGCGAGATCCGGCGCCAGCACGCCGAGTCCGAGCGCTCGCTCTTCCGGGAACATCACCCCGGCGTCGATTATGATTGCTCGCCCGGCGCACTCGATCACCGTCAGGTTAAGCCCGATTTCGCCGAGCCCGCCCAGCGGCACGATTCTGACGGACGAGGATGTCAATCCGTGGGATGTCATACCTGAGCCCCACCTCAACCCAGCAACCGCCGTCGATTATATAAAGCCACCGTCCGTGGCGAAAGCGGCTTCGGGAGCAGCCGCGACGCAAAGCGGAAGCCCTGCTGGGCTTTGCCGATCGTATCAACAGCCGGTGGATTGGCCGCGGCCCGGGCGGTTGCACACGATGCGCTCGGGGGTTAGCTTTCGAGCATAGAAATGGCGGCATTCCGTCAAAGGACGCGCGGCTTCGGGCTCAATCGCTCGAGTGCCTCGCCTGGACCACGATGTCAGTAAACAAAGTCATTCTGCTCGGCAATCTCGGCCGCGACCCCGAGGTGCGATATCTGCCCTCGGGTCAGCCGGTGGCCAATTTTTCGGTGGCGACCAGCGAACGCTTCAAAGGCCGCGACGGCACCAACAAGGAATCAACCGAGTGGCACAACGTCGTCGTTTACGGCAAGCAGGCCGAGTTGTGCAGCCAGTATCTCAAGAAGGGACGACAGGTTTACATCGAGGGGCGGTTGACCACGCGTCAGTGGGAAGCCAAGGACGGCAGCGGCAAGCGCAATCGGACCGAGGTCGTCGCGCAGCGCGTGCAGTTCCTCGGCGGCCGCGGCGAGGGCGCGGGACCGCGCAGCGGCGCGATGGATGAGCCGGAGGATTTCACGACGGAGATGCCGCCGGCCGGTCCCGACGACGACGACATCCCTTTTTGAGTGGTTTGAAAGCTGCTCGGCATCTTGCAGGTGAAAGTCCTGTCACAGGAAGAGGCTAGTTGCCTGTGTAGCTATGGCGTACGG
>DATJXN010000071.1 GCA_035500095.1 Candidatus Binataceae bacterium | reverse complement strand
CAGGTTCCCGAACGAACGTTCGGACGGCCATGCGATGACTACCCGCCGGCAAACAGCAACACGCGCGAAATCGCCGGCTCCAGCGATCAGCACCAAGAGCCGCATAGATAGCGGGGCGGCGCGGCTCTTTCTTCGCAACGGCTACGACGGTACCTCGATGCGGGATTTGGCGCGAAATCTCGGCCTGCGCCCTTCCAGCATCTACGTCCACGTGAGCAGCAAGCAGGAACTGCTCTTCAGAGTGATGGAGCGGCTGATGGACGAGGTGCTTGCGCGCGCCCGGCAAGCCCTGGAGGCGGCCGGCGAGCCCGAGGAGCTGGTGCGGCGCCTCGTCGTGTCGAACATCTGCCAGGCGGGCCCCTATGAAACGGCGCTGCTGCAATCGGAACTGAGGAATCTGCGGCCGTCCTATCGAGCCTCGATCGAACGCAAGCAGACCGAATATCGCGAGCTGTGGGTGCGCGTTCTGAACGAGGGCAGGCGGCGCGGCGTTTTCAGGATAAAGGATCCGAAGCTCGTTTTTCTCGGCATCGACGGAGCGCTCATCCACGTCGAGCGATGGTTCAAACCCGCCGGGCGTCTGACCCGCATGGATGTCGCCGAGGTGTTCGTGGACTGGATTTTAAACTCGCTGGGTTTCCGGCAGCCGGCGCGCCGCCGCATCGGAGATATTGGCAATGCGAAAAGGTCAGGACTACGTAGATAGCCTCGGACGCCTCAAAAGCCGCGTGTTCGTGCAGGGAGAGGCCGTCGCCAATCTCGCTGAGCATCCGCTTTTCCAATCGACCATAAATGCCTGGGGCAAATGGCTGCTCGACGCGGCCTTCGAGCCGAAGCTGCAAAGCCTGATGACCGCGAAGTCGGAACTGACCGGCGAGGACGTGCACATCTTCTGGCACATGCCCAACGACACCGCCGGGCTGCTGCAGAATTTCGACGCCGCGATCAAACTGTCCGAGCGCGTCCCGATTACCGGTTACACCAGTATCGCGCGCGACGAACTTGCCGGCCTGCTCTCGGTGCTGCCGGAAGTCGATCGCAAGTACGAGACCGGCTACACCGCGCGGCTCAAAGAGTACTTGCGGAGCTTCCAGCGGCGCCAGTATATCGGGTCGGCCGCGATCACGGACGTCAAGGGCGACCGCAATCTGCGCCCTTCGCTACAGTCCGACCCTGACATGTATCTGCACGTCGTCGAGCGCAGAAAGGACGGCATCGTGGTGCGCGGAGCAAAAGCTCACACCACCGGCGGCGTCATCTGCGAGGAACTGGTCGTGATCGCGCAGCGCGCGATGCACGAGGACGATCGCGACTATGCCGTCGCCTTTGCCATTCCGGTCGACACTCCAGGGATCACGCTCGTGGCGCGTGGCATCAACATGCCCGCCGACCCGGATCAGGCGCCGCTGAGCAACAGTGGCGCGGTCGTCGAGTCGCTGACCATCTTTGATGACGTCTTTGTCCCCGCCGACCGTATCTTCCTGTGCGGCGAGTCCGAGTTCTGCGGCGATATCGCCAACAATTTCGCCACCATTAATCGCCACGGCTACCTGGGGACCGACTATGGCAAGCTCGAGCTGTTTATCGGCGCTGCCGCGCTCATCGCGGAGTACAACGGCGTCGCCGACAAACCGCACATCCGCGACAAGATCGCCGAGATGATCAAGCTCGCCAGCGCCATCTACGCGCTGGGGATCGCCGCGGCAATGAAAAACACGGTCATCAACGGCGTCGCCTTTCCCGACACGGTTATGACCAACGCGGGCAAACATCTGACCATGGAGGCTCATTACACCTGCACCCGGCTGCTGAGCGAGGTCGCCGGTGGCGCCGCGGTCACGATGCCGTCGGTAAAGGATTTGAAAAATCCCGAAGTCGCGCCGTACATCGAGAAGTATTTCAAAGCCGCTCCCGGAGTTTCGCCGGCCGATCGAATCAGACTGTTTCACTTTATCGGCGACCTGTGCTCCTCGGAGTACGCGGGATGGTGGTACAACGAGATTATTCACGGCTCCGGATCGCCGGCCGCCGAGCGCCTGCAGATGTACCGGGAGTTCGATCTTGAATCGACCAAGCAGCTGGTGAAAGAGCTGCTCGGCTGAAATCGCGCGCCAACGGTTTCGCGTTCGTGCGAAATTACACTTCGTATTTTTTGCTGGTCCTGAGGATCTCGGGCGCGCCGAGAAGGTCCGTAATCTCGGGCAAGAGCTCCAGACCGGCGCCACCTGCGACCGCGCCCGTGCGCGCGAGCTCGACGAAGGCGTCGCGCGTGCGCTGGTAAACGGTGAACAGCGTGGCGATATGGATCATCAGCTTGAAACCGTATTTCGCGATTTCCGTCGGATGCTGCAGTTGTCCGTTGTACAGCAGCGGTAGATCTGAGAGCAGCCGCGCGCAGGTCTTGAGGTCATCCAGCGTTTTGATGCCGTCGACGAAGATGAGATCGGCGCCTGCCGCGCGATAAGCGCGGGCGCGCCGCGTCACTTCCTCCCAGCCGAGCGGCGCCAGCGCGTCGGTGCGCGCGATAATCACGAGATCGGGATCGCGCCGGGCGTCGAGCGCCGCGCGCAGCTTCGCCGCCATGTTCTCGAGCGGAATGACTTGCTTGCCTTCGAGGAAGCCGCAGCGCTTGGGCCACACCTGGTCTTCGATATGAAGCGCCGCCGCGCCGGCGTCCTCGTACTCGCGAACGGTGCGCTGCACGTTGATTGCTTCGCCGTAGCCGGTGTCGGCGTCGCAGATGAGCGGGATATCCACCGAGCGCGCGAGCGCACGCACGTTGTCGACCATCTCGCCCATCGTCAGCAGACCGAGGTCGGGAAACCCGCGCGCGGCCGCGGTGCCGAAGCCGGTCATATAGATCGCCTTGAATCCTGCGCGCTCCGCCAGCTTCGCCTGCAGACAGTCGTAAACGAACGGTGCGACGGCCATTTCGGGCCCGTTCAAGAGCGCCCGCAGGCGCGATCGGGTGTCAGACATGCACGTCTTCTCCCCGGACCTCCCAGGTCCGTTCGGCTACATCAATGCCGGCGATCGAAAAGCCAACGCGGAACTGTAGCATCCGCACCGTTGCGATATCGAGGAAATCCGTCGAGGCGCTCAGGGTTTCAGTTCTTCGAGATAGGCGAGCGCGTCGGCCAGCGCCACCACGTCGCCGTATTTGCTGTCCATGTCGAACAGATTGGCCTCGTGCGGCTCCTCTGCGCGATCGCCGACCGCCTCGTGCGGGATGATCGGTCGGAAGCCGTGCGAAAGCGCATCGACCACGCTCGCGCGCACACATCCGCTGGTCGTGCATCCGGTGACGATCAGCGTGTCGACTCCGCGCGTGACCAGGTAGGTT
>DATJXN010000070.1 GCA_035500095.1 Candidatus Binataceae bacterium | reverse complement strand
CCTGGTTTGTCCTCGGCGGTCTTCGCCAGAATTACAATCGAGACTGTCTACGTCGCGAGCCTATACGGGCAGGAGTGGACATAAGGATCGAGGGCTCTTCGAGAGGCGTGCGAGCAGACGCCCTGGGCGTCGGGCGAGCCTTATTTTGCTACGCGCGGATCCTTGTCCGAGACGCACATCGCGTGAGCATCGCGCCGTTCGATCAGCTCGCGGACCTGCGGATCGCTAATCTCGGCCGGATGCTTCTTGTAGTTTTGGATTATGCCTTTGCAATCTTCGAGAGTTTCCAGGCTGACGACAACCTGCCACGTGCTGAGCGGCGCGTTGAGGTAAACCTTGCCGTTACCGAGCGGCGGCATCATCAGATACCAGCCGGCCAGGGCGAGTGCGGCAGCGTGATGAACTTTCATACCTGCCATTTAGCAGAGGCGGTCGGAGAATCGAAGGCCCGGCGGCCGGAACGCCGTGAGTTGAGATCAGGCTCGATTCCTGGCGTTCGCCCGTGGAGCTTGGTAATTACGGATTCGAATCCGGCCGGGCAGGCTGCGGCTACGCCATCCAAAACGCTATCCTGCACGCTATTCGAGCCGCTATCGAGGACGACGCGATGAACAGACTCGACCCCAAAAAGACCGCGCTGCTTATCATTAACATGACCAACGACCTGCTCGGATGGGAAGGCGTTCGGCCGCTGGTGCCGCGCCTTGAAAAACTTTTGGACGAGGCCCGGCAGCGCTCCGTGACGGTGGTCTTTTCATCGCTGGCGTTCTGCAGTAACGGGGCGGACAGCGGCCAGTTGGGAAAGTTCTGGGAGCCGATCGGTAAGGGCGAGGTACTGGTCAAGGGCACGCAGGGCACGGCGATAATGCCGGAGCTGTCGCCGCGGGCCGGAGAACCGGTGCTGGAGCGCAATCGCTATAGCGCATTTTTCAACAGCGAACTCGACGCGATGCTCCGCGCGCGGGGGATCGACACCCTGATCATCGGCGGCTATTCGACCAACTTCTGCTGCGATTCGACCGCGCGTGACGCCAACTTCCGCGACTACCAGGTTATCGTGCTCGAGGACGGCACCGCGCCGATTGCGCTGGAGACCGACGGAGAGGCGATCAACGCCGAGCAGGTGCAGAAAACCGTGCTCGCAAATCTCCGCCGCGGCTTCGCCCAGGTCGCAACCGTCGAGGACGTCATCAGCGCCATTGGCGGAGGTCAGCCGGCGTAAAGTTCTCGCTCTTTCACGACCGGCCATTAACCCGTTGGACGGCGGTGCTTATGCTCCTTGCAAGCGCCAGCACGCCGTCCGATTATGAGTCCGGCTCGCATGTCTTCCCCAGACAGGCCGGCCAGGAGGGCGATATCGCATGACCCCCAGCGCCGCCGCCGCAATCAACTCTTCCGGGGCGATAGTCCGCGGAGCCTGTCCGCACGATTGTCCTGACACCTGCGCGATGCTGGTGAGCGTCGAGGGCGGCCGCGCCGTCGAAGTCCGCGGCGACCCCGAGCATCCGTTCACCCGCGGCGCGCTCTGCGTCAAAGTCAACGACTACGTCGAGCGCGTTTACAGTCCCGACCGCGTGCTCTATCCGATGCGCCGCGTCGGGCCCAAGGGAAGCGGCAGGTTCGAGCGCATCGGATGGAAGGCGGCGCTGGACGAGATCGCGGACCGCTTCAAGGCGATCATCGCCGAGCACGGCGCGCAGGCGATCTTGCCCTACAGCTATCTCGGCACCGAAGGCCTGCTGAACGGGCTCAACGTCGGCGACGCATTCTTCAATCGGCTCGGCTCCTCGATAAGCGAGCGCACCTTCTGCGCTTCGGGCGCGATCACCGGCTATATGATGACGGTCGGCCCGACGCCCGGCACCGACCCCGAGAGCCTCGTCCATTCGCGCTATATCGTTATCTGGGCCTGCAACGTGATCAGCACCAATCTTCATCTGTGGCCGATCATCGCGGAGGCGCGGCGGCGTGGCGCGAAAGTAGTAGTGATCGACCCAGTGCGCAATCGCACGGCGGCGGCGGCCGACTGGCATCTCCCGATCCGGCCGGGCACCGACGGCGCGCTGGCGCTGGGACTTATCAACGTAATAGTCAATGAGAACCTGACTGACAATAACTATGTAGAAAAATACACAGTCGGCTACGCGGAGCTTAGAGCACGCGCGCAGGAGTTTCCGCCCGAGCGCACCTCCGCGATCACCGGCATCCCGGCGGCGGATGTCGTGCAACTCGCACGCGAATATGCCGAGCGCCAGCCCGCGGCCATTCGCTTCGGTGTCGGAATCGAGCGTCAGGCAGGTGGCGGACAGTGTGTGCGCGCGATCTCGTGCCTGCCGGCGCTGGTTGGCGCATGGCGCAAGCCCGGCGGCGGGCTGGTGTTCATGCCCAACTTCGCTTTTCCGATCAAGTACGACGTGCTGATGCGCCCGGACTTCATCCGGCCCGGCACCCGCCATATCAACCAGTATCGCCTGGGCGCGGCGCTCAGCGGAGAACTCGGGCTGACCCCGCCGATCAAGGCGCTCTTCGTTTACAACTCGAATCCGGTGGTGGTCGCGCCCGACCAGGATCGGATTGTCGCGGGGCTCTCGCGCGAGGATCTGTTCACCGTCGTGAGCGAGCAGTTTGTGACCGACACGGCCGACTTCGCCGATATCGTGCTGCCGGCGACGACCCAGCTGGAGCAATTCGACCTGATGTTCTCCTGGGGGCATCTCTACCTGACGCTCAATATGCCGGCGATCGCCCCGCTCGGCGAGGCCGTCCCAAACACCGAGCTTTTCCGGCGGCTGGCGGCGCGGATGGGCTTCGAGGACGCCTGCTTCAAGCGCACCGACGAGGAAACGGTGCTCGCGATCACCGACTGGAAATCGCCCGCGCTCGCCGGCATCGACCTCGACCTGCTAAAGCGCGAGGGCTACGCGCGCCTGAGAGTCGGCCAGCCGGACACGTTCGCGCCGCACGCGGAAGGCAAGTTCCCGACCCCCTCGGGAAAGACGGAGTTCGTCTCGTCGATGGCCGCGCGCGGGAATTTCGTGCTGCCGCTTTTTCGCCAGGGCTCCACTACCTTCGAGACCTTCGAGGCGCAAAGCGCGGTGGATCCGATTCCGAGCTACATTGCGCCGCGCGAGTCCGCCCAGACCAATCCCGCGCTGGCGGCGCGCTATCCGTTGAATATCATCTCGCCCAAGTCGCACGCCTTTCTGAATTCGTGCTACGCGAACATGCCGCATCAGCGCCGGGTTGCCGGCGAGCAGGCCGTGACGATCAATCCCGAGGATGCAGCGCGCCGCGGTATCGCCGAGGCCGCCGCCGTGCGGGTCTTCAACGATCGCGGCTCGTTCACGGCGCTCGCGCATCTGAGCGACACCGTGCGGCCGGGCGTGGTCGTTGCGCCGCTCGGGTTCTGGCGCAAATTCAGCCGTGCGAAGAGCACGGTCGCGGCCGCGAATTCGCCGGTGCTGGCCGACCTGGGCAACGCGCCGACCTTTTCCGACAATCTGGTCGAAATCGAAGCGGCGTAGTAGCGGGCACCGGCGCGCGCGAGGGCGAAGTTCCGCTCGGCGCGGTAATCGTCGCCGAGCACAGTGCGAGCGCGATCCCAGCCGCTGCGGCGCATCCTGAACCGGTCGCGACTCGCCTCTCCAGAGCGCAGCCAATTGTCACGTCGCTGGTCCTACTGTCCCCCAAATAACTTGCATATCCGGAACAGCGTCAGGGTGTCATTCCGAGGGAGTCAGCGACCGAGGGATTCTCTGATCTTTAATTCGTTTTTTCGTAGAAGCCGGGATTCCTCGCTGCGCTCGGAATGACAGCCCTCAGAATCTTGGGATAAAACTTATTTGCAGAACACCAACTATAAGGAGTTAGTAGAATTTCGCGCCAAGCCAGGGAGGCAAAGCTATGAGAGTCGAGAGCTGTCGCTTTGGGGTGGGGGTGTCGGTGGTCGCTTTTGCGGTACTCGCCTGTAGCAGCGCCGGCTTCGCGCAGGCACCAGTCAGGCGTGATCGAGTGAGCCCGCCCGCCATCCTGCGCTGCGAGGCGGCATGTCAAAGCGGCGCATAAGGCTCTCGGCGGGAGGCGGGTGCGACGGGCCTCTCCGATTCTATCGCCGAATGGCCGATGCGGAAGGCTGCGCGCGCGGCGGGTACAAATTCGCGCTCTGTGCTATGAGAGAGCCAACGCGGTTTCCTAAAAGGAGAGGACGATGAAGATAGGGTTTTTCGCCGTCGGAATTGGCCATCTGTCGCGGCCCGACATGATAAAGACCGTCGCGGTGAATGCCGAGCGGCTCAACTTCGCCACCGTGTGGGCGCCCGAGCACGTGGTGCTGCTCGACCAGCACATCTCCAAGTATCCCTATTCGAAGGGCGAGTTTCCGCTGCCCGCCGACACTCCGTTCGCCGACCCTTTCACCACGCTCGCCTACGCCGCGGCCTATACCACGCGGGTCAAGCTGGTCACGGGCATCTGCCTGGTGCCCGAGCATAATCCGGTCGTGCTGGCCAAGGTGACTGCGACGCTCGATCAGCTGAGCGGCGGACGCTTTACGTTGGGCGTGGGCGTCGGATGGCTCGAGGAAGAGTTCAAGGCGGTCGGAGTGCCGTGGGAGCGGCGCGCGCAGCGCACGCGCGAGTGTATCGACGCGATGCGCGCGCTCTGGCGCAAACCGCACAGCAGCTACAACGGAGAATTCTACAAGTTCGACAGCGTGCGCAGCTATCCCAAGCCGGTCCGCGGCGATATCCCGATCTGGTTCGGCGGCGAAACCGGTCCGGCGCTTAAGCGGGTTGCGGAGTATGGCGACGGATGGTGCGGCTTCAATCTTACGCCTGCCGAGGCGGCCGACAAGCTGAAGTCTCTCGACCATCTGCTCAAAGCGGCCGGGCGCAAGCGATCCGACGTCTACATGGCGCTTTCCCCCTACACCAAGCCGATCACCAAGGACGATCTCAAGCGCTATCACGATCTAGGCGTCGACGAGCTGGGCCTGATCGAATTCGCGCCGCCGTCGAGCGAGCGCGAGTTGGTCGCAAAGATGGAGCAGGTCGCGCGCGAGTGGGTCGAGCCGGCGTCGAAGATCTAGTCAGTGTGATGTCCTTGCATATCCGGAAAAACGTCAAGGTGTCATTCCGAGGGAGTCAGCGACCGAGGAATCCCGGATTTTTATTCAGTTTTTCGTGGAAGCCGGGATTCCGCGCTGCGCTCGGAATGACAGCCTCGAGATCTTGGGATTAAATTTATTTCCAGGACACCATACCAGGCTCGCGGCGAAATTCGCCTGCGCCCAAACAGGTAAGTTGACGAGCGGCCCGGTCCTGCCGGCTTTCGGCGGGATCGGGCCGCCGATCCTCTTGCATTATGCAGTTCCAGTAAGCCGTTGGTCGGATTGCCTTCCTCCGTAACCCGTTCGTAAAATGAAACCGGGCACAAAGTTCATCGTAATGGGGAGTTACGAAGCGCACGCGAGATGAGAAGCCGGTCTGGAAGGTGTAAGTCGTGCAAGTGAGTGCTCCCGCGCATACTGAAACCCAGCAGAACTATCGAGAGCAAGCTTTCGCGCGAGAAACGGCGTTCGCGCCCGAGGCCCCCTCGTCGAGCGCTCTCAGGCGGGCTCGGGCGCTGCTCGCGCGAATCTTGAGGTTCAGGTTCGAGCTGCTCCTGATCCTAGCGCTTGGGGGATTCGCGCTCGGCTCGGGGATGAGTGCTGCGCCGCTCGTCGATTGGGACGAGGCGACTTACGCCGAGGTCGCGCACGAGGCGATCGTCAACCATAGCTACCTCGACTTTACCTGGAACGGTAAGGGCTACGTCAAAAAACCCCCGCTGCTCTTCTGGGCGCTGGTCGGTTCATTCAATGTCTTCGGCGAAAGCGAGGCTGCGGCGCGGCTGCCCTCGGTCCTTGCCGGCCTCGGGACGCTGCTGTTGATCTATTTTACGGCAGCCGGTGCTGCCGGGCGGCTGGCGGGGATGCTGGCGGCGCTGGCGCCGCTGCAATTCTATTTTTTCGTGGCCCGGGGCGGACGCGAGTGCGCGACGGACGCGCCGCTGCTCTTCTTCCTGACGCTCGCGTTTTACGCGATCTTGCACGCGCGCAAGGATCGGCGCTTTTGCGCGCTCGCAGGCGTGGCCAGCGGTATGGCGATCCTGAGCAAGGGGCTTGCCGGGACCATCCCCCTAATCGCCGCACCGCTCGCGGTGCTTGTGTTGCCCGGCTTCGAGGCGATCGGCACGACCGGCCTCGCGATTGTCCTCGGATGCGCGGCTGCGGTGGCGGCGCCCTGGTACCTCCACGAGGCCCTGTACAATCCGCTTTTCTGGACCAGCTTCGTCCATCATGAGACGCTCGCCCGTATTGCACGCCATCTCGAGGACGAGACTCACTCCGGATGGTCCACGTTGTCCGGCTTCGGCAGGGAAATTAAATTTCTCTGGCCGCTTATTCTGCCCGCGTTGGCGCTCGCGGCGGCCGCGCTTAAAAGCCGCTCGGTAGCTGGCGTGTGTGCCGGCGCCGCTGACCTTTGGAGATCACTGACTCCGGCGGCCGGCCTGTGGATTCTCTGGCTGCTGGTCGCGCTGGGCGCGGCGTGCGCGGTGCAGACCAAGCTGCCCTGGTATGTGCTGCCGGCATGCGTGCCGACGGCGTTGCTGGCGGGAGCTCTGGCCGCGCACGCGCTCGATTACCGCGGTCCGCAGAGGCCGGTAGTGACGGGCTTGGGCGCCTTTGCGCTCGCATTGATGGTGGTGCATGCGCCGATGCAGTGGCGCTGGATCGTTAAGGCGCATCATCTTGAACGCCTGCGCAGCACGCCGAGCTACGCCATGGGGCTCAAGGCGAGGCGCACCGCGGCGCTGCGCGGCGGCGGCCGACTGTACTTCGCCGGCATCGAACTGCCGACGCTGGTCTATTACGCCGCGACGCCCGTCGAGTTCATCAAGCCCGCGGGCGGCCTCGAGCGGATAACGGACCCGGGCACGGACGAGCCTCCGCGGCTGGATGCTGACGACCTTGCGCTGGTCGACTCGCAGGGCGACCTGGTTTCGATCACCAACCTTGACCGCGAGTGGGAAATCGTCGGTCCGCCCCGGGATTCAAGCGCTTCTCGATAGCCGGCGCGTTCTTTCCGCCCGCTCACGCAGAGAAGCTCCCGCTGCGCCGCGGCACTCTCCGCGCGTTTGCAATTTGACCCGAAGCTTGCTGTACACTGCGGACGGCGTTAGCCGCGGCGCGCGGATCGATCGGCGCGCCGACTCGCGCGCCCGCCGGCGCGTGTTACGGAGGGGACCGAGTCATGTTGAAAAGCGAAGAGCGCATTCTCACGACCCACGTCGGCAGTTTGCCGCGCAATCCGAAGCTGACCGATCTGCTGCTCCGGCAGGAGCGTGGCGAAGCGATCGACGAAAAACTGCTCGATCGCGAAGCCGAGGCCGCCGTCGCGCACGTCGTCGAGCGCCAGCTTGCCGCCGGCATCGACATCGGCAACGACGGCGAGCAGCCGCGGGTCGGGTTTCAAACCTACGTGCCGCAGCGGATGAAGGGCTTCGGCGGCGAGAGCCAGCGCCCGACGCCGTGGGACATGCGCGAATTTCCGCAATACGTCGAGATAATGCGCAAGCGCGGAATGCTGGGCGGGGCCAAGGTATTCAACGCGCCGCAGGCGATCGGCAAGCTCAGCTACGAGGATCTCGGCGCGGTGCGCCGCGAGTGCGAGATGTTCGACAAATCAGGCGCGGCGAAGTTTCCCGAGCGCTTCATGACCGCGGCGGCCCCCGGCATCATCGCTACCACGATGCTCAATAGCGGATTCTTCAAGACCCACGAGAGCTACGTCATGGCGGTGGCCGACGAGATTCGCAAGGAATACGAATACATCCACTCGCGCGGCTACATTCTGCAGCTCGATGCGCCCGACCTCGCGATGGAGCGCACGTTCCTGTACCAGGACAAGTCGGTCGATGAATTCGTCAAGATCGTCGAGCTGCATATTGCCGCGGTCAACCGCGCCGTCGCCAACATCCCGCCCGACCGCGTGCGCCTCCACGTATGCTGGGGCAATTACGATGGCCCGCACATGCACGACGTCCCGGCCGAGGCCATCCTGCCCGCGATCTACAAGGCCCGCGTTGGCGCGCTCGCCCTGGAAGGCGCCAACCCTGCCCATGAGCACGAGTACAAGGTGCTTAACCGGCTGCGTCCGCCAGACGGGATGCTGATCATTCCCGGAGTTGTCGATTCGACGTCCTGCTTCGTCGAGCATCCGGAGGTGGTGGCCGACCGAATCTGCCGCGTGGCCGAAGCGCTGGGCGATCCGCACCGCGTGATCGCCGGCGTCGATTGCGGCTTCGGCACGTTCGCGGCGTGGGAGATGGTGCCCGAGGATATCGTGTGGGCGAAGCTCGGAGCGCTGCGCAAGGGCGCCGACCTCGCGACCAAGCGGCTGTTCAAATAGCGGGAAGGCGCCGCCGCGCGCCGCGGCGACGTTCAATTCAGTGCGGAAATAGATGCGCCATCAGGTGCGGCAGCATCACGTAAGTGATGCCGCCGCCCAGCACCAGCAGGGCCGCGTTAATGTGCCGCCACATCAAGAGCGCGAAAATCACCAGCGCGATCAGCAGGCTCGTCAGGTTGAAGATCGACAGCCGCGCGATCGCGTACGTCCCCGCCAGCATCAGGCCGATAGCGACCGGCGCCATCCCGTGCTGAATCGCCGCTCGCCACGGCGAATCCTTGAAATGCACCCAAAGCCGGTTTGCCACGAGTGTCAGGATGCAGTCGGGCAGGAAGAACGCTAGCCCCACTACCAGCGCGCCCAGCGCACCCGCCATCTTGTGCCCGATTAGCAGCACCATCAGCATGTTCGGTCCCGGCGCCACCTGGCCGAGGCTGTAGATGTCGCGGAACTGGGCCTTCGTCACCCAGTGAAACTGGTCCACCGTCAAGTGTTGCATTTCGGGCAGCACTGCTGTGCCGCCGCCCACCGCGAGGATCGCAAGGAGCATAAAAACCCAGGTCATGTTGAGCAATTTCGCCATCGTACCGCGTGTCCCGTTGCGCCTTCAGTGGCGGAGATGGATGTAATGGCGGTGGCGCAGGCGCTCGCGCAGATGGCGCGCGCGTTCTTCGAGCGACTCGTGCCTGGCGCCCGGCCGGTAAAGCAGGATCGCGGCCGTACCTATTACCAGCAGAACGATATACAGCGGAACGCGCAGGATGCTCACCGCGATGAAGGTGGCCAGGATGATCGCGAGGTCAAGCGGCTTCGCAAACTGCTTGTGTCCGAGCTGCAGCGTGACCGTGCTCAACAACCCGACCGCCGCCGCCGCCACCCCGATGAGGAACATCCTGACCTGCACATTGTGCGATTCTTCCTGCCAGGCCGCGCCCAGGCCCATGATAACGATCACGCCGGGAAGCACGAGCCCGAGCACGGCTGCGATCGCGCCCGGGATGCCGCGCAGGTTGTCGCCGATGATCACGCTCATGTTGATCGCGTTCAGCCCCGGCAGCGTCTGGCTTATCTCGAGCGCGTCAAGAAAGGCGTCGTCGTCGAGCCATTTGGTCTCGGTCACCGTAAAATCGCGCAGGTACGCGACCACGCCGCCGCCGAAACTGATCGCTCCGGCCGTCAGGAAAGTGCGGAAGATCGTTCCCAGCGGAACGCTCGGCGCCGCCACCGCCACCGCCACCGCGTCAGCATCATTCATGGTGATTGACCGGCCTGCGCCCCAGCCCATAGACCATCGCGGTCTTCGTGGTGCCGAGCGCGACCCAGTCGGCAGCTTCACTCTGGATTTGCCTGAAGAACTGCTCTGACAGCTCGCGCGGCTTGCGATGCAAGGAGTCCAGGCCTTCGAACTTCAACTGGTAGCCGAACTCGGCGATCATGTCGCGCCCGGTCGAACGGTTGCGCCAGACCGCGACCGAGGCCTTGCAGCGCACCTTGCCGCCGAAGTCCAGCTCGCCGAGATGCACCAGCGTTTCGTCCACGGTGATGTCGTTGACGACACCCATCGTGGCCTTGGGATTGGCGCTGCGCACCTTCTGCAGGGCGGGAAAAACCTGCGAGATGATCTCGAAGCGCTGGGTGAGGATGACGTTGGGCGTGTCGAGTTCGCAGCCGTTCGCGTACAGCATCCGCATCCCCTCCAGTCTGTCGCTCAACTGGAGAATCTCTTCCTTGAACTTGATCGTGTAGATGCATGGCAGTAGCGGATGCATATCGACCGCGGCCGCGGCTTTGGCCTCGGGATGGCGATAGCGGATGGTCAGTTCGAAGTTCGGTTCGGGATGGCCCTTCTTGAAGAAGGTCCGCTTACGCAGGATGAAGCCGTCGGTGTAGAGCTTGAAGTGCGGCGTGTCGTAGAAAACGACCTCGCGCATGTGCGGCTCGTGCTTGTCGGACTTTTGCAGGTGGGCTCCGAGCGCCTTGGCCACGTGATGCGCATGCTTGTAGAACTTGTGAAAGCCGTCCTCGTCGGCGAAACGTTCCGGCTTGAGCAGGAGCTTGTATTCCCGGTAGTGGATCTGGGATTCCGGACCGAACTCGCCGGTTTCGCGCTTGTGGCCTTCCTCTGCGTGACTCATGCTTGGCGAAGCCCCCTTGTCGTTGAGAACGATGCTGCCGGAATTTTATACGAGGTCGCGAGGCTCGTTCCACCCGCCTGTCCACACCGCGACCGCGCCTTGCGGGCGGTCATAACGAATCCGAGTATCAGCACGATCCGGCCTCGTCAATGTCCGGCTTGCGGTTGCAGGTCTTCGCTGCAGCAAACTCAACGTGGCTCGCCGCCGGACGGCCTGCGCTGCCGTCCTGCGGCGGATCGTTTTTGCCGCCGATCCTGATCAGGCAGCGGCTGATTGGTTTCGCGGTCGACCGTGGTATAGAGGCGTCTGAACCCGGAGGTGACACCATGAACGCCGATGCGCCCGTGGGAGTTCTCGACGGCTACAAGGTCCTCGATTTTACCCAATACGTAGCCGGCCCGACCGTGACCCTGATGATGGCCGAGATGGGTGCGGAAATCATCAAGGTCGAGATCGCTCCGGGCGGCGACAAGACCCGGCTTGCGCCGACGCAGCTCAATGGACGCAGCGGTTACTATGTCCAGCACAACCGCGGCAAGAAGAGCCTCTGCGTCGATCCCAAAGCTCCCGACGGCCTCGAGATTCTCAAGGAGCTGGTGGCCAAGGTCGATGTGGTGGTGGAAAACTTTGCGCCCGGCGTAATCGGGCGGATGGGGCTCGGCTGGGAAACGGTCAAATCGATCAACCCGCGAGCGGTCATGTGTTCGGTTTCAGCCTTCGGCCAGACCGGGCCGCTCGCCGCTCAGCCCGGCTTCGACACCCTGGGCGCCGCCTACGCTGGAATCACCAGTATGGGCGGCGAGCCGAACGGACCGCCGTACGTGGTGATGGCGGCGATTGGGGACGTCAGCACCGGCGCGCATGCGATGGGCGCGATAGCCTGTGCGCTGCTGTACCGTGAGCGCAGCGGCCGCGGTCAATACCTGGACCTGTCATTACTTGATACCTATTTCCACTACCATGAAGCGAGCGTCCAGATACATAGTCTGAGCAAGGGCGCATACAAACCGACGCGTTCGGGATTGCACAATTTCTATCTCGCGCCGGTCGGCGTGTTCAAAGCGCAAAAGGTCCACATCATTATCATGTGCCCGATGGACCATATATTCGCGCTTTTGTGCAACGCGATGGGCCGGCCGGAGCTCGCCCAGGATCCGCGCTTCATCGACAACGATTCGCGGGTCAAAAACTGTCCCGCGCTGGTGCGCGAAATCGAAAGCTGGATCGCCTCGTTGCCGAGCGACGCCGCCGCGCTCGCCGCCATGCGCGAGCATCGGGTGCCCTGCGCGCCAGTGCTCTCGGTCGAGGAGGCGATCAAGCATCCGCATCTACGCGAGCGGGGCACCATTCGCAAGGTCAGCGACCGGATCCTCGGCGAGTTCGAATTGCCGGGCTTCGCGCTGCGCTTTTCCGACTTTCCCACGCCGCTCGACCTCCAGGCGCCCTTTCTCGGCGAGCACAACGCTGAAGTGCTGAGCCATTACCTCGGCTATACGCCGGAGCGGATTGCGGAACTCGACCGCCGCGGCGTGATCCGCAGCGACCCGCACTGAAGCGACTTCGAAACGGCAGCCCGGGCGCGAGACGATTCGCGGCCGCGCGCGCGAATCCAGCGCGCGTTGTGCGCCGGATTCGCCCTGTTGGTCTGTAGTTCGGCTATTGCTGAGCCGGCGGCCCGGGTGCGTCCGAGACCTCGAACTCGATGCCGCCTATCCGCTTGGCGATGGCGTTATAGAGCCCGCAGACGATGGAGGTCACTATGAAGCCGACGACGCCATAGAACACCGGCGCGACCAGCAAGAGGAGCGGGCTTCGATGAAGATGGCGTGGTCGCAGCGGAACGAGCACGAGGATAATCGCGACCAGCAACAGGCCGAGGAAGAAATAAATCGCGCCCATGACCTTCGCTGTCTGAAGCACTCCAAACGACTTGATCTGTCGCATCGGCCGCTCCCCGAGGATCGATTTTCCGCCGGCGCCGCGGCAGCGCGCGCGCCGGATTGCGTCTAAAGCTTTATTTCGCGCAGAAACGGACGCAGCGCCTCGACCAGGCCGCGCGGATTGTCGCCCTGCACCGTGTGCCCCGCGCCCTCGATTCGCATCCAGCGCCCGTTGGGTAGCGCGCGCGCAAAGCCCGCCACGCTCTCGTCGGTCAGCACGTCGCTTTTCGCGCCGCGCAGCACCAGCGTCGGGCAGGTCATGTGCGCGACCTCGTTCATGATTTCCGCCTGGCGCGCGCGCATCGACTCGGGCGTCGGGCGCGCGCGATTGGGATCATGCTTCCAGGTCCATTTGCCGTTCGGCAGCTCGCGCAGGTTGTGCAGGAGGCTTCGGCGCAGCAGCGCCGGATTGCGGAGCGGATTGAACGCCATCGCGCGCTCGACGAACGCGTCAACCGACTCCAGCTCGCGTTCCTGGGCAAGGAAGTCGCGGATGCGCGCGGTGCCGCTCGGGTTCAGCTCGGGCGCGATATCGACCAGCACCAGCCCGGCCATGCGGCGCGCGAACTTCGCCGCATACGCCATCGCCGCAAATCCGCCCATCGAATGGCCGACCACCAGCGGGCGTTCGAGCCCGAGCTTCTCGATGAAGTGCTCGATGTCGCGGACCTGGCTCGGCAGGCTGTAATCGCCGACCGGCGACCATTCGCTGTCGCCATGGCCGCGCTGGTCGAGGGCGAGACAGTGGTACTCGCCGCGCAGCGCGAGGCATACGAGGTCCCAGGTATGCGCGTTGAGCCCGCCGCCGTGCAGGAAGAGTATCGGGTGGCGACCGGCGGCGCCCCAGTCGAGGTAATGAAAACGCATCCGGTTGACCACGACGTCGTAGTCTTCGGGAAGGGTGAAACGCGGCACTTCGAGCCCGGCGACCTCGGCGGCCAGCTTCAGGTGCTCGAGTTGTTCCGATGCTTCCAGCATGATCCTTGTTTGTCCTCGCGATCGATTGAGTTGGGCGTCCGGCGCGCCGGATCGCCCACGGTTTCATTTTATTCGTTTATCAAAGCCGATGCCGCACCCGCCAGCGCGATCGCCGGTTAATCAATTCGTAACATCAAGCGCGCCCGCGAAGCCGAATTTGCTTGCAATCTCCCGCACCTGAAGGTTACCCTTTGCGCGCACGAGCCGGCATTTCGCGCGGGGTGTGACGTCGCTTCGCGCGGCGCCGATGGTGGTTGTGGCTATGCCCGGGCCCTACACGGCAAACGCGTTCACCCTCGCACCGGCGTCGCCGCAGGCGGCCGCGATTTCGAGCCTGTTCGTCGGCACGCTTATTTTTCTCTCGGCCATCCTGATCCTCGTCACTTTCCTGGTCGTGTACGCGATCATCCGCTATCGGGATCGGCCCGGAGCGCCTGAGGCCGCGCAGACTTTCGGCTCGCGCAAGCTCGAAATTATCTGGACTGCGGTGCCGATCCTGTCATTGGCCGTCTTGTCGGGCTTCATGATACGAGCCATGAGCGCCGGCGATCCGCCAACCGCCGAGGCCAGGCCGGACCTGAGGATCGTCGCCCATCAATGGTGGTGGGAAATCATCTATCTCAAGTCCGGCGTGACGACTGCCAACGAGATACATATTCCTGTCGGCAAACAGCTGCTGGTCGATTTTCGCTCGGCCGATGTGATCCACGACTTCTGGGTTCCCGCGTTGGGGCGCAAGATCGACATCGTGCCGGGCCATCCCAACCGCCTCTGGATCGAGGCCGACCGCGGCGGTACCTACCTCGGCGCGTGCGCTGAGTTCTGCGGCAACGAACACGCCTGGATGCGCATCATGGTAATCGCGGATTCGCCCGGCGATTTCGCGGCCTGGATAAAAGAGCAGTCCGACATTCCGCCCAAGCCGGTCACGCCCGATGAACAACTCGGCGCGAACATTTATCGCGAGAACATTTGCACCAACTGTCACCTGCGGAGCGTCGGCCCCGACCTCACGCACATCGCCACTCGCCGGACGCTCGCGGCGGGCGCGCTCGTGAACACGCCGGAGAACCTCGCCGCCTGGCTGCACGATCCCGACGACTTCAAGCCCGGCAGCAACATGCCCAACTTCAAGCTCAGCGACGGCGACGTCCGCGCGCTGGTCGCCTTCCTGGAGACGCAAAAATGAAAGAAGCGGCGATTTCCGAGGCGGCCGGCCCCGAGTCATTCGAGCAGGAGGCACACGAGGGATGGCTCAGCTGGGTCGCCTCGGTCGACCACAAGCAGCTCGGGATAATGTACCTGCTGGGCGCGTTCGTATTTTTCCTGGTCGCCGGCGTGCTGGCGCTGCTGATGCGGATTCAGCTCGCGGTGCCCAATAATCACTTTCTCAGCCCGCAGGTCTATAACCAGTTTTTCACCATGCATGGCACCACGATGATCTTCCTGGTGGTGGTGCCGTGGCTGGTCGGCTTTGCGACCTACATGGTGCCGCTGATGATTGGCGCGCGCGATATGGCCTTTCCGCGGCTCAATGCACTCAGCTTCTGGGTGCAGATCTTCGGCGGACTGATGCTCTATTTCAGCTTCGCCACCAGCGGAGTCAATGGCGGTGCGCCGGCGGTGGGGTGGTTCGCCTACGCGCCGCTCAGCGAGAGCGCCTATTCCTTCGGCCCCGGAGTGAACTACTGGATCCTCGGGCTGCTCGCGATCGGCGTGGGGACGCTCACTGCCGGAATCAACCTGATGGCGACGATCATCTGCCTGCGCGCGCCCGGAATGAGTATCCGGCGCCTGCCGCTGTTCGTCTGGATGACGCTGATAACCGGCTTCCTGATCGTGGTAGTGATGCCGATACTCAATGCGGGCCTGGTGATGTTGCTCGCCGACCGGCTGCTCAATGCGCATTTCTTCCGCGCCGACACCGGCGGCTCGGCGGTGCTGTGGCAGCACGTTTTCTGGGCCTTCGGCCATCCCGAGGTTTACATCATGGTCCTGCCCGCCTTCGGGATAATCTCGGAGGTCATTCCGGTGTTCTCGGGCAAGCCGATCTACGGCTACGATTTCGTCGCCGCCTCGACCCTGGCGATCGCGTTCCTGAGCCTCACGGTGTGGGCCCATCACATGTTCGCGGTCGGACTCGGCCACGCCTTCGATCTTTTCTTCGCCATCTGCAGCATGGCGATCGCGGTGCCCACGGGAGTGAAGATCTTCAACTGGACCGCGACGATGTACGGAGGGCGGGTGCGCTTTACGACCGCGATGCTGTTCGCGATCAGCTTCCTGGTGATGTTCACGATCGGCGGGCTGTCGGGCATCGCTTTCGCGGTAGTGCCGATCGACTGGCAGCTGACCGACAGCTATTTCGTGGTTGCGCATTTCCACTATGTACTGTTTGGCGGAACCGCTTTCGCACTTTTCGCCGGAATTTACTACTGGTTTCCCAAAATCAGCGGCCGGATGCTCGACGAGCGCTGGGGCCAGGTTAATTTCTGGCTGACGTTTATCGGCTTCAACCTGACGTTCATGATCCAGCACGTGCTCGGAATGCTCGGGATGCCGCGGCGAGTGTTCACCTATCCCGCGCTCCCGGGATGGGAAGCCATGAACATGATCTCGACGATTGGGGCGTTCGTGCTCGCCCTATCGGTGCTGATCCTGATGATCAATATCGCTGTTTCGCTCCGCTCGGGAAAAAGAGCCGGCGACAATCCGTGGGATGCGTGGACACTCGAATGGGCGACAACCTCGCCGCCACCGCCCGAGAACTTCACTCGCGTGCCGCCAATTCGCGGGCGCCGGCCGCTGTGGGACCTGGCCCATCCCGATCGCACCGACGAGATGCTGAGCAAGCTGGCCGGATGAGCGGCCGCGATGCCGGAGAGGACGATGCCTGACAGGGTCAAAATCGGAGTCGGCTTGTTTCTGTTCTCCGAGGCGTGGTTTTTCCTGATCCTCGTAATCACTTATGCCTTCTTCCATTCGCGATCCGCCGACGGGCCGAGCGCTGCCAACAGCCTCAACGTGATGCGCACGCTCGCGTTCAGTATCTGCCTGTTCCTGAGCAGCGCGACGATTCATATGGCCTCGCGCAGCTTCCGGGCGGGCGATCGGAGTGGCGTCAGCGGCTGGCTCGCTCTGACCGTGGCGCTCGGCGCGATCTTTCTCTTCGGCCAGACGCGCGAGTACCTTGGACTCTTCGCCCACAGCGTCACGATCAGCACCAACCTGTTTGGCTCGACGTTCTTTACGCTTACCGGCTTCCATGGCCTGCACGTGTTGATAGGCCTCGTGGCGCTGGGCGCGCTGCTCGGAATCGCGCTGAGAGGGCGCCAGAGCGCAATCCATCCGTCCGGCTTCGAGTCCGTCGCGATGTATTGGCATTTCGTCGACGCGGTGTGGGTAGTGATTTTCACCGTGGTCTATATCTGGCCGCTTGTCGGATAGATGCGCAAATCCGCGTGGAAGCCGCGTCAAGGCGTGAAAGCTGCATCAAAATAAAATGGACTCGATACTCCGAGCGTGGGACCCGGACCTGTCCGTGCTGATCGGATGCGCGGCGTTGCTGGTGGCCTATTGGAGCGCGCATCGGGGCGACCTGTCTCGTGCCGGATGGTTTGCCGCCGGCGTGGCCGTGATGCTGTTCGCGCTGATCTCGCCGCTCGACACGCTCGGCGACGAATACCTATTCAGCGCGCACATGCTGCAGCATCTGCTGCTCGAACTCGCGGTGCCGCCGCTGCTGCTGCTCGGCATCACGCCCCGTTTCGCGAACGCGGTGCTCGCTTCGCGCGCGCTCGCCCGTGTCGAACGCGTCCTGGGAAATCCGCTCGTCGCCTGGACTCTTGGCGTTGTCACGCTCGCACTGTGGCATCTGCCGCGGCTGTTCGACGCGGCGCTCGACGACGAGTACGTGCATATCGCGGAGCATCTGTGCTTCCTGGTGACCGCGACAATCTTCTGGTGGCCGATCCTCGCGCCGCTGCCGCGCTGCCGGATCTCGCCGCTATGGACGCAGGTGTATCTGGTGGGCGGCGCGATGGCCAACAGCCTGCTCGGCATCTGGTTGACCTTTGCGCCGCCCGGCCTCTACGCGCCCTATGTGCATCCCGGCGATTCGCTGCACGTTGCGGCGTTGTTGCGCGATGGATGGGGTCTGACGCCGGCGCTCGACCAGCAGGTGGGCGGCCTCCTGATGTGGGTCGGCGGCGGCTTCGTGTTCCTTGCGGCCATGATGGTGCTGTTCCTGCAATGGTTCGGGACCGCCGAGAGCGACAGTGTTGCGCCCGCGACGGCGGGTCTTTAGGAGGGAATCGAATGGCGCCGGAAGACATATCGCATCCGCGCGAGGGCGAGACCGCCGGCGCAACCGCCGTATGGAGCACGGCGTTGCCCGAGAAGATTCCACCGCCGACCTATGCGCCGGCGTTTCTCGCGCTGGGCATCACGTTCTTGCTTTTCGGAGTAATCAGTTCGTATGTGTTTTCCGCGGCGGGTGTGGTCCTGATGGCCGTGGCGATTAGCAAGTGGGTGGGAGAACTGTTACATGGCGAGTGAAACGCAGGAGCGCGGCTGCTGCGAAGCGCTGAGCCCGGAGCGCCGCCGCTTCCTCGGGCGGCTCAGCATCGCGCTCTCGGCCGTCGCCGCCGCCATCGTCGGCATCCCGGTCGTCGGCTTTATCCTCGGCCCGCTGATCGCTCCCGAACCGGACGTGTGGCGCGCGGTGGGCGCGGTCGACAGCTTCAAGCCCGGCGAAACCGTAAGCGTAAGCTTTCTCGATCCGTCGCCGATGGAATGGGCGGGGGTGACCGCGATGACCGCGGCGTGGCTCAGGCGGCTCGAGTCCGGCGCCTTCATCGCCTTCGCGGTAAATTGTTCGCATCTCGGATGCCCCGTGCGATGGCTCGCGCAGGCCAACCTGTTCATGTGTCCCTGCCATGGCGGCGTTTACTATGCCGACGGCGAGGTCGCCGCGGGTCCGCCGCCGCGCGGGCTGTTCAAGTACCCGGTGCGGGTGCGCGACGGACAGGTCGAGATCCTCGCCAGCGCGGTGCCGATCGAATAGCTGCGCGGGGGGAGAGCGGCGGTGATAAAAAAGATTTTCCAGCAGGCGGTTGACGCGTTCGAAGAACGCACCGGCCTCATCAAATTCTTCAACGACGTGATGAAGCATCCGGTGCCGCCCAACACCGGATGGTGGTACGTCTTCGGCAGCGCGGTGCTGGTCGCCTTCATGATGCAGGTGGTGACCGGGATCGCGCTGGCGACGCGCTACGTCGCGGCGTCGGGAAACGCCTACCAGGCGCTCGAATTCATCACCTACCGGGCGGTGCTGGGCAATTTCCTGCGCGGGATGCACTTCTTCGGTGCCTCCGCGATGATCCTGCTGGTCGGCATCCACATGATCCAGGTCTTCCTGATGGGATGTTACAAGTACCCGCGGGAATTCAACTGGGTAAGCGGGGTCTGCCTGCTGTTCATCACGATCGCGATGGGTTTCAGCGGACAACTGCTGCGCTGGGATCAGACCGCGGTCTGGGCCACGGTACTCGCGGCCGAGATGCTCGGGCGCACGCCGCTCATCGGCAAGTACCTCGCGCGCTTTCTGCTCGGCGGCAACACGCTCGGCGGCGCGACGCTCAGCCGCTTTTTCGCCTTCCACGTATTTTTTCTTCCCGCGATGATCTTCGCCTTCGTCGGGCTCCATCTCTATCTCGTGATCCATGACGGAATCTCGGCCCCGCCGATGCCCGGAGCGAAGGTCAATCCCAAAACCTACCGCGCCGAATACGAGAAACTGCTCGAAGAGCATGGCGTGTCATTCTGGCCCGACGCCGCGTGGCGCGACGTAGTGGTCGCCGTCGGCGTGGTGCTCACGGTCGCCGCGCTGGCTTTTTTCGTCGGGCCGCCCGAGCTCGGCAAGCCGCCCAACCCGAGCCTGCTCGCCAACGATCCGAGCCCGGACTGGTACATGCTGTGGTACTACGCGGTGCTCGCGTTGCTGCCGCGCGGGATGGAGTCGGTGTTCATGATCGCGGCGCCGCTCTCGGCCATCGTGTTCCTGCTGCTGGTGCCGGTGCTGTGGAACAAGGGCGAGCGCCATCCCTCGCGCCGCCCGTGGGCGGTCGCGGCGGTGCTCATGATCGTGCTTACCATCGTAGGCTTCTGGATCGAAGGATCGATCGCGCCGTGGTCGCCGAGGTTCGACGCCAAGCCGCTCTCGGCCGCGCTGGTGGGTACGACCGCCGCGCCGATCGTGAACGGGGCGCAGCTTTTTCACGACAAGGGATGCGAGTTTTGCCACACGATTGACGGGCAGGGCGGGATGCGCGGTCCAGACCTGACCCTGGTGGCGAACCGGCTGAGCGTCAACGATCTGCGGATCAAGATTGCCAACGGCGGCAGCAACATGCCGTCATTCGCGGGCATCCTGACCCACGACGAACTCGACAACCTGGTGACCTTTCTGGAGTCGCGGACGACGATGCCGCCGGGACGGACTTCGAGAGCGACGGGCGTCGCACCCGCGCCGGCGCTCGCCAGCGCTCATGCAGCCGCGCCGCTGACGCCGCTGACGCAGTCCGCGAGCGCGCGCGACGCGGCCACGTCCCGGCCGTAGCGCGTCGATCCCGCGTTTGCCGGTTTGGAGCCGCGCGAGCGTCCGCAAGGAGCCGTGCCGGCTGCCACTCCCCGTTGTGTGATTGCCGCCAGCGCCGGTTGTTTGGATCTGCGAGAGAGTGGTTTGGCATCCATCCCAAGATTCGAGGGAAAAATGAGCAGTGACAAGTTCGCAAGAACGGTTCTCCCCATTCCCGATCGCGTCCATGTCGGATTGACGACCTATGACGCGAAAGATCCCGACACCAAATATCCCCCGATGGAGCAGCTCCGTCCGCCCAAGGGAGCGCCGAATATCCTGGTGATTCTGCTCGACGATGTCGGCTTCGGCACGACCTCAGCCTTTGGCGGCCCATGCCAGACTCCGAATATTGATAAATTGGCGTTGGCCGGGCTCAAGTACACCCGATTTCACACGACCGCGCTGTGTTCGCCAACGCGGCAGGCGCTGCTCACCGGACGCAACCATCATTCGGTCGGCATGGGCGGGATCACCGAGATCGCCACCTCCGCGCCCGGCTACAATTCGATCCTGCCCAATTCGTCTTCGCCGATCGCACGCACGCTGAAGCTCAACGGCTATTCGACGGCGCAGTTCGGCAAGTGCCACGAGATCCCGGTCTGGCAGACGAGTCCGATCGGGCCGTTCGATGCGTGGCCGACAGGCGGCGGCGGGTTCGAATACTTCTACGGCTTTATCGGCGGCGAGACCAATCAGTGGCATCCGGCGATCTACGAGGGGACGACGCCCGTGGAGCCCGACAAAACGCCGGAGCAGGGCTACCACTTCACCGACGACATGACGACCAAGGCGATCAAGTGGATTCGCCAGCAAAAGGCGCTCGCGGCCGACAAGCCGTTCTTCGTCTATTTCGCTCCGGGCGCGATGCACGCGCCGCATCACGTACCGAAGGAATGGGCGGACAAGTACAAGGGCAAATTCGACCAGGGCTGGGACCGGCTGCGCGAGGAAACCTTTGCGCGGCAGAAGGAACTCGGGGTGATTCCCAGGGAGTGTCAGCTCACCCGGCGGCATTCCGAAATTCCCGCATGGGACACGGAGTCCGCGGAGATGAAGCCGGTGCTCGCTCGCCAGATGGAGATATTCGCGGGCTTCATGGAGCACACCGACTATCACCTCGGACGGCTCATCGACGCGCTCAAGGATCTGGGCATCCTCGACGATACGCTCGTCTATTACATCATCGGCGACAACGGCGCGTCGGGAGAGGGTACGCTGCAAGGCGCGTACAACGAACTGGTGCCGCTGACCGGCTTTGCGGACCTCGAATCTCCGGAGTTCCTGCGCGCCAACATCGAAAAATTCGGCGGCGTCGAAGCCTACAACCACTACGCGGTGGGCTGGGCGCACGCGATGGACACCCCGTATCAATGGACCAAGCAGGTCGCGTCGCACTGGGGCGGCACGCGCAACGGACTGGTCGTGCATTGGCCCAAGGGAATCACGGCCAAGGGCGAGATTCGCGCGCAATTCCATCACGTAATCGACGTCGCGCCGACCCTGCTGGAAGTCGCAGGTCTGCCTGAGCCAATCATGGTCAATGGCGTGGCGCAGAAGCCGATCGAAGGCGTCAGCATGGCGTACTCGTTCAACGACGCCGGCGCGCCGGACCGGCGCGAAACCCAGTATTTCGAGATGGTGGGCAACCGCGGCATTTATCACAAGGGTTGGACCGCCGTCACCCGCCATCGGACTCCCTGGCTCACCGGCGCGGTACAGTTGCCCGCATTCGACGACGACGTGTGGGAGCTGTACGACACCAACGCGGACTGGAGTCAGGCGAAGGATCTTTCAAAGGAGAATCCGAAGAAGCTTCACGACCTTCAGCGCCTATGGATAATCGAGGCGGCCAAGTACAACGTGCTCCCGCTGGACGACCGCATGGCCGAGCGCGCCAATCCCGACATCGCCGGCCGCCCGCAGCTGATCGTGGGCAACCGGCAATTGCTCTTCGGCGGAATGGGGCGTCTTACGGAAGGCTCGATCGTCAATATCAAGAACAAGTCGCACGCCGTGACCGCCGAGGTGATCGTGCCCGAGGCGGGCGCGGAAGGCGTCATCGTCGCGCAGGGCGGTCTGACCGGAGGCTGGAGCCTCTATGCCAAGGATGGCAAACCGAAATACTGCTACAACTTTTATGGGCATGAGCGTTACTACATCGAAGGCTCCGACAGGACTCCAGCCGGCAAGCACGAAGTCAGGATGGAGTTCGCCTACGACGGCGGCGGGCTCGCGAAGGGCGGCATGGCCACGCTTTATGTCGATGGCAAAAAATGCGGCGAGGGCCGCGTAAACAGAACCGAGCCGATGGTTTTCTCCGCCGATGAGACCTGCGACGTGGGATACGAGGCGGGATCGCCGGTGACTTACGATTACGGAAAGCGCGGCACCAAATTCAGCGGCGAGGTCAATTGGGTGGAGATCGATATCGGCAAAGACGCGCTCAACCTCGAGCACCTGATCACGCCGGAGGACCGGCTGCGCCTCGCGATGGCGCGGCAGTAAAAGCCGCATTTCGCGCTGCGGCGCTCTGCCAAGGCTTGCTGCAGCGCTCCGACGCGGCCGTGCGATGACCGAGCGCCCACAAAGAAGAGATCAGCGGCGTCGGACGACAGTTGGGGGAGGCTTGCGGATGATAAATTGATGCTCGCGCACTTCCTCCAGTTCGTATTCATGAGTGCGCAGGAATTGGTCGACAGCCCGGGTTACTCCGTCCTTGTGCCATGAGGTGGGGCGATCGTAATCGTCCCCGCAAACCAGGCCCCCGGGTCGGACCTTCGCGGCGAAGCTCTCGAGGTCGGCCGTTACAAATTCATATTGGTGATTCCCGTCTATATAGACCCAGTCGAAGTATCCGTCCTGGAAATCCTGCGCCGCCAGCTGCGAGGGCGCGCGATGAATGGTTATCTGACCCTTCGCCGCTTCTCTGGAAAATCGCGACCGAACGGATTCGAATATTCGATCCATCTCGATTTGGCTGCTCTTGCCCCCGCCGTACCAGGCGCCCTGGTACGACGGTTCGTATTTCCATGGATCGATCAGATGGAGCCTGGTTGGACGTACCAGCTTCAGCATGCGACAGGAGAATTCACCCTTCCACACGCCGATTTCCGCGCCCACCGATCTTTTCGGAAGCCGGCTAAGCAGGAAATCTCGTTTATCGCGGCGCGCGCGAGCCCGGCTCAGAAACTCACGTAACACGTTGCCCCTTTCGGCCCTTGAACTCGTAGCGCACCGCAATCAAATGGTCTCAAACGCCAGGTCCGCTTTTTTGTCGCACAAACTGGCCGGCTGGGGAAGGAAGCTGGCGCTCCCGGGGACTGCGGCGCGTCGCCGGGGCTGCGGCTATTCTTTACGATTCGAGCGGGTGAGGGTGGCATGTGGCGCGCCCCTCGATTTGACGCTTCGGTTCACCTTGCCGCCATTGTAGTTACGTGGCATCGTGTCGTATCGGCGCTTGGCACTCGACGCCTCCGGCTGCTTTCGGTCTCCGAGCGCATCCCGGGAGCAGACCTCTGCTCTGGTGGATGGATGGCAGGAGTCGGGGCGCCAGGATCTGTCGTCGTCATTGGCCGATAATCGCGCGCTTTATTTCGACGAGCCGTTAGCTCAGGCCGGTAGAGCATCTGACTTTTAATCAGAGGGTCCCGGGTTCGAGTCCCGGACGGCTCACTCACCTAAACCCCACTCCGCGTATGGTTTTCGCGAACGTGGGTCGTCGGCTAAGGGTCCGAAAATTCAGAGATGTAACCGGATTCGTAACCGAATTGAAAATTGTGCGGTTGAAATTGTAACCG
>DATJXN010000069.1 GCA_035500095.1 Candidatus Binataceae bacterium | reverse complement strand
GCAATACGACTCGTCGGCATCAGGCGTATCGATGGCGGTCCGGCCGGCCCGAAAGCGGCCCCGAGATGCTTGCGGTCGAGGAGCCGCTGGAGATTCGGCTGGCGGGGCGCCGGTTCACGATCACGATGCGGACTCCCGGGCATGACGAGGAGCTGGTCGCGGGGTTCCTTTTCGCGGAAGGGTTCGTGAGCAGCACAAGCGAGATCGACGAGGTCCGGCGCGTGCGGGGGACCGACGGCAAGCCCGAGGCAAATATCGTCGATGTCATCCTGAAGGTGCCGGTCGAGACGCTGCGCGAACGGCTGCAGCGCAATTTCACGATGAATTCGAGTTGCGGCTTGTGCGGCAAAACCTCGATCGATTCCATTCGCAGACGAATCGCTCCGATCGATGGCCGCGTTTCCATTTCCACGGAAACCCTCTCCCGTCTTGGCGCCACTATGAACGCGGACCAGGCGCTGTTTGCGAAGACCGGCGGTGTGCATGCTGCGGCGCTCTTTGATCTCTGGGGCGCGCTGAAGGCACTTCGCGAAGACGTGGGCCGGCACAACGCAGTGGACAAGGTGGTCGGATGGGCGATGAGTCGCAACCTCTTGCCGCTGGCGGATTCGATCGTGATGGCGAGCGGGCGGCTCAGCTTCGAGATCGTGCAGAAGGTCGCGGCGGCGGGTGCGCCGATCCTGGCCGCCGTTTCGGCTCCGTCATCGCTGGCAGTCGAGCTGGCCGACGAGGCGGGGGTGACCCTGGTCGGGTTCCTGCGCGACGCATCGTTCAACGTCTACACGCACCCGGAGCGGGTTAGCGGAAAAGGCTAAACCAGGACAATTGCGCGACCACCGGGAGCGTGTACTGCAGTGCGCGTTTTACCCTGGACCGGCGTGGATTCGAAATCTGCCGCCCGCGTGTCTCAGCCGGTTTGCCATCTTGCCCTGAGAACCCCTACTTGAGCGGCGCTGATCCCCGACGATAATCTAAGGGATCATGCCGGAGGCGCAGTACGCTTCGCGCAAACGCGCGCTGGATCGAATCGCACGGGAGAAGGTGCTCTACGAGCGCCGCTCCGGCGGCGAGATCTCGGTCTGCGTCGTCTATCCGAATATCTACCGGCTCGGGATGGCCAACCTCGGCTACCAGGCCATCTTCCATATCTTTGATTCGCATCCGGTAGTCGATGCCGAACGCGCGTTCCTGCCCGATCCCGATGAGCGCGAAGCTATCCGGGACGGCAAGGGCAGGTTGGTGTCGTTCGAGAAAGGACGCCCACTCTCTGACTTCGATATCATCGCGTTCTCGTGCGCATTCGAGACCGACTACCTCAACATCGTGTCGATGCTGCGGATGGCGGGAATCCCGCTGCGCCGCTCCGGGCGGGCCGGGCGCAGTTTTCCGCTGATCATCGCGGGCGGCTCCGCGATCTTTCTCAATCCCGAGCCGATCGCAGACTTCATCGATCTCTTTCTGATTGGCGAAGGCGAGGAAATGGTGCCCGAGTTCCTGGCGCGGTTCCTCGAGGTGCGCCGCGATTCCGATCGGCTCCCGTCGCTGGCTGACGTCGGTGGCGCGTACCTGCCTGATTATTTCGATCCCGAATATGAAAAAGGCGGCCATCTTGAGACGGTTGGCTATTCGGGACCTGCCAAACCGATCGTCACCCGCCGGATGATCAAGGATCTCGATCGCTTCAACACCTCATCATTGATCCTCACCGAGGAGTCGGTGTTCGGCGACATGTTCCTGGTCGAGGCGAGCCGTGGATGCCAGTGGGGATGCCGCTTCTGCGCGGCGGGCTTTATGTATCGCCCGATTCGCTATCGTTCGCCCGAAAAGATCGAAGCCGAGGCGCGGCGCGGACTCGGCGAGCGCGGCGTTATTGGCCTGGTGGGTGCGGAGATGGCCAGCGTGCCCGGAGTCGCGCAACTCGCCGAGACGATCGCGGACGCGGGCGGACGCCTGTCGCCATCTTCTTTGAAGGCCGATTGTATCTCGCCGAAGCTCGCCGCTGCGCTCGGCCGCAACGGCGCGCGCAGCGTGACGGTTGCGCCTGAGGCGGGCAGCGAGCGGATGCGCAAGGTGATCAACAAGAACCTGACCGAGGACGAGATCCTGCGCGCCGCCGAGATGATGGTCGGGGAGGGCGTCGAGCACCTGAAGCTCTATTTCATGGTCGGGCTCCCGGAAGAAACCGACGATGACGTGCTCGCGATCGCGCGGCTCACTGCCCGGATTCTCGAGTGCGCGCGAGCATCGCACAAGCGCGTCGGGCAGGTGACGGTTTCGCTCAATCCGTTTGTGCCCAAGCCGTGGACGCCATTCCAGTGGGACCCGATGGAAGATCCGCGCAGCACCAAGCGCAAGATCGCGATGCTGCGGACGGAACTCGGGCGACTTGGTGCGGAGCTCGATGCGGAGTCGCCGCGCGAGGCGTATTTCCAGACGCTCGTATCACGCGGCGATCGCCGCGTCGGCGCGATCCTGGAGCGGCTCGCCGAGACCCGATGCGAATCGGCGGGCGAAATCTGGAGTGAGCTTAAAAAGATACGCAGCGAGGCGCAGTCCGGCGCAGGCGCGCTGCCGAATCCCGACTCGTACGTGACGCGGCGCTACGGATACGATGAGGTCCTGCCGTGGGACTTTATCGATCATCATATTCACAAGTGGTTTCTATTGTCGGAACGGCGCAAGGCTCATTACGAACATCAAACCAGGCCTTGCGACGTGCACCGATGTACGGTGTGTGGGGCGTGTTGAACGGACCATGTGGTGGTGGAGGAGGAATGAGGAGATGGAGGAGACACAGAAGGGGTTGCGATGGGCCGCGCTGATAGTTCCGGCTATCGCGCTGCTGCTGGCGATTGTTGGGTTAGCCCGAGCGCAAGCGGTCGAGTCCGACGTTCCTGAGACAGCGGTAGTGCCCGGCGACGAAGGCGGCGCTGCCGCCGCGGCGTCGAAGCCTCCTGCGGCTCATGCCGCGCCGGCGGCATCGCCGCTCAAGTTCGACCTCGAGGCGGCGCAGGCGTTGGTCAAGGTGACCCGCGAGACGCCCGT
>DATJXN010000068.1 GCA_035500095.1 Candidatus Binataceae bacterium | reverse complement strand
GCGGTCGCGGCGGGTCGACATGAGCCTTGAGCTGGCAAGCGCGCTGGCCGCGCTATACAAGCACCGCGAAGCGCAGGCCCTTCAGCGCGGATGGGGCGAGGTTCCGCAATGCGTCTTCATCAACGACCGAGGCCAGCCGCTCGACGAGTCACGGGTGCGCAAGCAGTTTGCACGCATCATGCGGCAGGCGCGAATCAGCGGCCATCGCCTGTACGACCTGCGACACACGTTCGCCACTTTGCTGATAAGCCGAGGGATCCCCATCACCTACGTGGCGGCACAGCTCGGGCACGCCAAGCCGACGACGACGCTCCAGTGGTACGCGCACTGGCTTCCGAGGAGCGACAAGACCTTCGTCGATGCGTTAGACTCGCAAAGTTTGGCACCAAGTCTGGCACCAGAATCGGAAAGTGAAGTGTCAGAAGCAGAAAAACCCTTGGATTCCCTTGGAGCCACCCGTCGGATTCGAACCGACGACCTGCTGATTACGAATCAGCTGCTCTACCAACTGAGCTAGGGTGGCCCCCGCGGAAAAGCGGTTACGAGATTAACCCACCGCTCGCCCTGGTTAAAGACTCCTCGCGTCCAATCGCACCCTCGCCCGGTCGAGCCCACCGCCGAACCCGCGCGAGCGACTCGACTCCTTGCCGTCCGAAGCTCGGCGAGAGGCGGATGCGCCGTTCCTTGCGCACGTAAACCCGTCCCTTTCGCCGCGTCGGCGTCTGTGTAAGTCTGGTGAGTTCGGGAGTGCTGAATCTTGAAGACCGGAATTATCGGCGCACGCGGCGTGGGCAAATCGACCGTTTTCCACGCACTGACCGGCCTTGCCCCGCTCCCCGGTCAGGCCGAGGGGCGTAACCGCGCACGGCCCGGCCAAATCAAGGTCGCCGACGAGCGGCTGGATTTTCTCGAGCGCACCTACGGCTCCAAGAAGCGGGTCGAGGTCGAGCTCACGGTGCTCGATTTCGCCCCCAATCCCAAGGAACAAAAGGAAGGCGCGGCGCTCGACCCGAGCCTGCTCCCGCTCATCCGCGACCTCGACGCGCTCCTGATCGTAATACCGGATTTTGCCGGCAACCAGGTCACGCTGCCCTCGGCGCTGGCCGCGATCGAGACCGAACTCGTGTTCGCCGACCTCGACCAGGCCGAGCGCCGACTTGAGCGCCTGGTCAAGGAGCGCAATCCGGCCTCCGAGTTCGAGCGCGCGACGCTCAAGCGCTGCGTGCAGTGGCTCGAGGAGGGAAAGCCGCTGCGCTCGCTCGAAATGACCGCGCAGGAGCTCGCTGTCTTTGCGAGCTTTGGACTGCTCTCGCGCAAGACCGCGCTGGTCGTGGTCAACTGCGACGCCGAACGCGCGGCCGCCGAGCCCGCGCCCGAGGGGGTCGCAGCCGCCGCGGCGCACGAGATGGAACTGTTCACGCTCGCCGCGGCGTTCGAGGCCGAATTGTGGGAGCTCGACGCCGCGGGCCAGCGCGAAATGCTCGCCGCCGCCGGGCTCGGCGCGCCGGCGCGCGACCGGCTGGTGGCGGCGCTCTACCGGGCACTCGGGCTCATCACCTTCTACACCGCGGGCGAGCCCGAAGCGCACGCATGGCCGCTTGCGCGGGGCGCCACTGCGCTCGAGGCGGCGGGCCGGATCCACAGCGACATCGCACGCGGCTTTATCCGCGCCGAGGTCGTGGGCTACGAGGATTTCGCCGCGCTTCGCTCCGACGCCAAGGTGCGCGAGGCGGGCAAGCTCCGGCTCGAAGGCCGGGACTACGTGATCCGCGACGGCGATATAATCCACGTGAGGTTCAAGATCTGAGCGCCCAAAACCCTATCGATGCAGGCGTGTCCGCGCTTGTGGACGCAGCCGGCGGATCGGCTTGCCTCGGGCGAGTGGCGTTGAAAGAATAGTTGCATGCCGCGGGGGATCGGCCGGCGGCAAATTCCTGTTCGCCAGGCGGCATTTTCGGGCTTGATCGGCGGTAAGTTCTGCATTGATGCGACGCATCGAAACCCTGATCGTCCTCCTCGCACTGGGCTTCTACGCCTGGTTTCTGCATCGCTTCGGATGGGCCGACGTGCTGCATTACGTGCGCGTCGCCGGCTGGGGCCTGGTGTTGACGGTGGCGCTGGAGGCGGTCGCGCGCCTGGCTAACACGCTCGGATGGCGCGTCACGATCGATAACTGCCCCAAAACGCTCGGCCTCGGCGAATTGTTCGCGGCACGGATCGCCGGCGAAGCCGTCGATTATGTGACCCCGTCGGCGCAGCTCGGCGGCCAGTTCGTGATGGCGATGATGGTGCGGCACAAGCTCGCGATGGCGGCCGGCCTCGTAACGGTGGTGGTCGCGGCGCTGGCCGAGATGCTCGGCCAGGTGGGTTTCATCACCGGCGGAATGCTGACGGTGCTGCCTTTCGAAGCCCGGTTCCATCACCTGCTCGGGCCGGCGCTCGGCGGTCTCGGGCTCGCGATCGCGCTCGCCGCGGGCTTCTTCTATGTCCAAACCAAGCGGCCCTTCTCGCATCTGTGGTGCGCCGCGGTGCATCTGGACCTCTCGCGAATCGCCAACGACGAGATGCGCCAGGCCGCCGCCGAGGCCGACGCGCGGCTGCTCGAATTCTACGCACGCCATCGCTGGCGCCTCGCCGTCTCCTGCCTGTGCTACCTGGTCGCGTGGAGCCTCGGCCCGGTCGAGATTTATATCCTGCTAACGCTGCTCCACGAGCCCGTGAGCTGGCAAATCGCGGTGCTGGTCGAGGTCTTCGGCCAGTTGATAGAGCGGGCCACGTTCATGATTCCGGCCAAGCTCGTCAGCCAGGAGGGCGGCAAGGCGCTGGTAATGGCGATGCTCGGCTATCCGGCCGACGTCGGCTTTGCGGTAGGGCTGCTGCGCAGGTTCAAGGAGATGGTTTGGGTGTGTTTCGGACTCACGAGCCTGACCGTTCATCGCCTGGTCGTCGAGCGCGCCGACCGCGAGACCGCAGGTTCTCCCCGCGTTTTGGAAATCAGCAGCGCGCCGGGGGAACAGTCGTTATGAAACAGACGATCGCAATCGTTGCCTGCGTGCTGTCGATGACGGGCCTTTGCGGCCGCGCGCGCGCCGGCGTCGTGATCGACGAGCAGGTGACCACCACCCAGGGCAGCCAGCCCGCCGTGAGCCATACTCGCCAGGTGCTCGTGCAGGGACATCGGGAGAAGATGATCAGCGAACGAAACATCTTCGTGATCGATCTCGACAAGGGCACCATGATGCTGATCGATCCGAACCAGAAGGCCTACGCGGAGATGCCCTTTCCGCCGCGCGGGATGTCGAACGCGCCCGGCCAGCAGCTCGACCTCAATTTCAAGAAGACCGGCAAGTCCACCAAGGTGCTGGACTACGCATGCGACGAGTACAGCGGCGCCGGGCAGACCACGATGGCCACGGTCGAGACCTCCGGATGCTTCTCGACCGTCGCGCCCGGAGCTGCCGAGTTCTCCGAATTCACCAAGGCGATGGGCCTCAAGCTGAAGAGCGCCAATGCGATGGCGGGAAAGATGCCCGCAGGGATTCCGCTCACGATGGATTCCACGCGCCAGATCAAGCCTGGGATCTCCATTCCCGGGATGGCGCCCGAGCAGGCCACAAAGCTGAAGGAAATGATCGCCAAGCAGGGGCCGCAAACGACTAAAACAGTCGTGACCAAGGTCTCGACGCGCGATCTGCCGGACGACAGCTTCACGGCGCCGGCCGGCTACCAGCGCCGCACCGTGGGCGCGCCGCCGGGGGCGGCCGGCGCGCCCGCAGGCGGGGCAGCGGCCGCGCCGCCGTCTGGCGCAAAAGCGCCCGAGTAGGCACGCCGGGACTCTGGCGCACGCGGCGGGACGCGCACCAAAAGATGCACGTCTCGCCGCGTGCTTTTCCGGCCGGGGATAAGGCGACGCGCCGTCGGCTCATAGCCAATCCCGGTCAGCGGCGCTCCGGCCCGGTTACTTCTTCGCCGGCCGATGCTGGCCGTGGAACTGCAGCGACCCACTGCGGCTCCATTCCATCGGCTCCTCGCGCACGTCCAGTTCGACGCGCTTCCAGGTCACATCCACCTTGTCCGGAGCGCCCTCGACCATCAGTTCGAACAATCCCCGGTCGAGCTCGGCCCCCGGCCGCGCGAGCAATTGCAGGAAGGCCTTGGCGGCCTCGTTGGGCTCGAGCATCCGCGGCTGCCATCGCCCGAACACCCGCGGATTGTCCGCGTACTGGTCGGTCATGCTGGTGCGGACGAAGGGCAGCAGGATGCAGGCGGAAAATACGAACTTGGCGTTCTGCCCCAGGTTGACGGCGAGCACGTTCGGCAGCTGGAGCACGCCCCAGTTGCTGATCACGTAGCCCGGCACGCTGGCTCCCGGGTCGATCGCCTGGCGCGAGGAGACGTAGATGAGCTGCAAAGGCTCCTGATGATAGACCGCCTCCCCCGCCCACAGATGGGTCAGCGCGAGGAAACCGTCGATCTTGGTATTCAACACGAGACGCGATTCGTGGAGGCTCTCGAGAAAATGCTGGCGCACCCGCGCGCGGCGCATCGCGCGCGATTCGTCCGGGATCTCTTTCAGCGCCCGGCCGAGCGCGTAGCCCTTCTCCGTCAGCCCGGAGTTGCAGATCAACAGGTTCGGCGGCTTGCCCCCCATCTGCTCGATCACGTAGCTGCGCGTGGCCCACAAATCGCCCATGTTGGTGACGTCGGCCTGCACCGGAAATGCGTTGACGCCAAGGTCGCGCAGCGCATTGACCAGGTCGAAGCCGTCGGAATAGCTGCTATGGAAATGCACGCCCACGCTGGCGGCCCCATTTAGACCGGCCGCCAGTCCGAAGGCCTGGCCAAGCCCGCCGTCCTTGCCCGCGCCGGTGATCAGCACGCGCTTGCCATCGACGCCGCTGCGGAATTCGTTCTCGAAGCGGAAGCTCTCCGGCTGCACGGTAAACGCCATCGGCTTGTCCTCGGTGATCTGAATTTGCCTCGCGCCGCGCGGCCAAGGCCCGGCCATCGTCGATCACCCGCCGCGGATAAGTCAAAGCCCGGCGATGCCGCGGGATGGTCCGCGTGCTAGCCTTGGAAAGCGCTTGGCGCCCGCTTGAAAGCGAGCGTCACACGTTTTGCGAGGTTACGCCCATGAGCGAGTTCACCCATCGCTTCGTCGCCACCAACGGGCTCCGGATGCACGTCGCCGAGGCCGGAGAGGGTTATCCGGTCGTGCTGTACCACGGATTTCCGGAGCTATGGTACTCGTGGCGCCATCAGATGCGCGCGCTCGCGAGCGCCGGTCTGCGCGCGATCGCGCCCGACCAGCGCGGCTACGGCGACACCGGCGGTCCCGACGCGATCGAGGCGTACACGCAGCGCGAGATAGTCGCCGACCTCGTCGGGATGCTCGACGCGATGGGGATCGAAAAGTGCGTCGTCGTCGGCCATGACTGGGGCGGCGCGGTGGCGTGGAACGCGGCGCTGATGGCGCCGGCGCGAATCGAACGCGTGATCGCGCTCAACACGCCCTTCTTTCCGCACACTCCGATCAAACCGATGGATCTAATCCGCGCGATGGCCGGCGGCAATTTCAACTACATGGTCTATTTCCAGGAACCGGGCGTGGCCGAGGAAGAACTCGGCCGTGACGTTCGCCGCAGCCTGCGCTCGTTCTACCAGGGTGGCGAACTGGTCAAGGGCGAGACGTTCGCCGAGCTGCGCAAGCTGCCCTCGGGCGTGCTGGGAGCGCACGGCGGCGGCCTGCTCGACCATCTGCCGGATCTCCCGCACGGCAGGTTTCTCAGCGACGAAGATTTCGAGATTTTCGTCCGCGCCTTCGAAAAAACCGGCTTTCGCAAACCGCTCAACTGGTACCGCAACATCGATCGCAACTGGGAGGAGGCGGCCAGCCTGCCCGCGCAGGTAAGCCAGCCCGCGCTGATGATCACCGCGGAACTGGATATCGTGCTGCGCCCAGAGATGGCGCACGGGATGCAGGCGTGGGTGCCCAACCTGCGCAAGACCGTCCTTATCGAAGGCTCGGGACATTGGACGCAGCAGGAGAAACCCGAAGAGGTCAATCGCGCGATGCTCGAGTTTCTCGCCGATCTGCAGAAATGAAACCCGGCGTACGCGGCGGCTTTGCGGGTGCATGATGGACGAGCCGCCCGGCGTGGAACGGATGGATGCCCTCTCGGTCAGTCCTCTCGAAGAGTCGCAGACCGCCGCGATCGATACGCAAGCGTCGGGCGGGCCGAACGCGGCGCGATGGTTCTTCGTCGCGGCCGCGCTGATCGCGCTCGCCGACATCCTGCTCGTCCCGTGGCTTAAGCACGAACCGCCAAACGCGCTGGTGGTAACCGCTCTCGCGCTCGCACTCGGCGCACTGGCCGCCGAGCTTGTGGCCGCAGGGCAAGGCGCCGCCGCGGGCCGCTTGAGCGTGCTCGATCGTCTGCTCGCGGCCGACGGATGGTGCGTGTTCGGCGTGGGCGTGATGTTCCTCGCTTTTTACGCGGTGACGATTTCGCCGCCCACGCCATACAACGAACACGTGCGTCTGGCGGTGGCGTTGCTCCACGGCCTTACGTGGGTCGATGCGCCGAGCTACATGGAACACGTCGTCGTCGGCGGCCGCAGCTACATCGTGCACCCGGTGCTTTCGGGAATCCTGATGCTCCCGGCGGCGGCGATTTGGGGCGAAGCGGCCAACCAGACCGCGATGGCGGCGGTGCTGGGCGCGATCTCGATTGCGCTCTGGTGGCGGCTGATGGGAAATATCGGCGTCGCGCGCGCGGCGAGGGTATGGCTCGTGCTCTTCTTTGGCGTCGGCACGACCTTCTGGTTCGAATCGACGCTTGGCGGTTCGTGGAACTTCGCGCTGGTCGCTTCGGTGCCGTTCACGCTGGCGGCGCTGGGCGAGGTGTTCGGCGAGGCGCGGCCGTGGACCGTCGGCGTACTGGCGGCGCTGGCGGCGCTCGCGCGCTACGACCTGGTGATGGCGTGGCCGATGTACGTGCTGATGCTGGCGGCGCGCGGGCGGCGGATGCGCGAGCTTCTGTGGATGCTGCCGGGGTTCGCCGGCGCGGCGCTGCTCTATGTCGCGTACAACGAGGTCCGGTTCGGCACGCCCAACGATATCGCGCTCTGGCTGTGGTATGCGCAGGACCGCTACCGCTTCGCCCGGCCGGGCGGCCCGTTCGCTCTGCGCGACCTGCCTTACAACCTTTACACGCTGCTCTTCATGGCGCCGGGCTACAGCGACAAGTTTCCGTGGATTCATCCCGAGTTCATGGGACAGGCGCTCATCCTGACGAGTCCGGCTTTCGTGCTGGCGCTAAGGCCGAGCTTTCTCAAGCCGCTGCCCGCGTTGATCCTCGCGGCGGCGGCGCTCAGCAGCGGCCCGAGCCTGCTGGTTTACGCGAGCGGCTTCGCGCAACTGGGCCCGCGCTACTACGTGCAGGTCTATCCCTTCCTGCTGACGCTGATCGCGCTCGGCGCGCCGCGCAGGCTCGATCAGTTGAGCAAGATCCTGATCGCGCTTTCGATCGCGCTGGTCGTGTTCTTCACCTGGCAGGTGCGATGGTACGGCTGGGGCGGCTAACCGCGCCTCCCCAACGGCTCACCTGCTTGCGACCCGGTCGAGTCGGCGATCGCATTCGCTGTCCGGGGCGCTGTGGAACGTGCGGTTCTTGCACAGCGGGTCTCTTCAGGACTCCGCATCGCGGCTCCGGGTGACCGCGTCGACGACTTCCATCACGTCGAGGGTCTGGACCTTCTCCTCCAGCTGTTTGGCCTTGATGCCGTCGCCGAGCATCGTCATACAAAAGGGGCAGGAGACCGCAATGACCTCCGGGGCGGTCTGAAGCGCCTGCTCGGTGCGGAGCAGATTCACCCTTTTGTCCGGATCTTCCTCCAGCCACATTCGCCCACCGCCGGCACCGCAGCACATCCCGAATTTACGGTGGCGTTCCATCTCGTGAACCTGGGCGCCCGCGTGGCCGAGCACCGTGCGCGGCTCGTCAAATACGTCGTTGTAACGGCCGTAGTAGCAGGAGTCGTGGTACACGGTCCGCTTCGGGAATTCCGGGGAGATCTTGAGACGCAAAGCAAGGAAATGAAAATTATTCAGGGCGGAGCG